>JBLGCM010000066.1:0-6871 GCA_047617345.1 Natronomonas sp.
GTCGTTCGCGCTCTCTTTTTCGAGTAACGTATTTGTGTCCGGATAGTTCAGCCACGGGTATGACACGTGAGACATGGGCGACGCGCATCGGGTTCATCCTCGCGGCGGTCGGCAGCGCGGTCGGCCTCGGGAATATCTGGCGGTTTCCGTTCATCACCGCCGAGTCGGGCGGCGCCGCCTTCGTTCTGGTGTATCTGTTGCTCGTCGTGTTCCTCGGTCTGCCGGTGATGCTCGTCGAATTCGTCATCGGTCGAGAATCGAAACAGAACGTCATCGACGCCTTCCCGGCTATCGGACGGGGAACCTGGAAGTTCATCGGCGTTATCGGCGCGTTCACCGGCTTTGTCATTCTCTCCTACTACAGCGTCGTCGGTGGCTGGGTGATCCGGTATATCATCGGGAGTCTGACCGGCGCGTACATGGGAGACGCCCCCGCCTACTTCGGCGAGATTTCGACCGGAATGGAGGCTGTCGCCTTTGCTCTGCTCTTTGTCGCCGTCGTGGCTGGTATCGTCGTGTTCGGCGTGCGCGACGGCCTCGAACGGGCGGCCAAAGTCATGATCCCGAGCGTCGTCGGCCTCTTGCTCGTGCTAGCCGTCTACGGCGCGACGCTCTCGGGCGCGGGCGCAGGATACGAGTACTATCTCTCGCCGAACGTCGAGACGCTGGCGGCGGATGCCATCTCCATTCTCCCGGCAGCAGCGGGACAGGCGTTTTTCACGCTCTCGCTCGGGATGGGGATCATGATCACTTACGGCTCGTATCTCGATCAGGAGCGGAGTCTCCTGAAAGACAGCCTCGTTATCGTCGTCGTCGATACGTTCGTCGCCATCCTCTCGGGACTGGTCGTCTTCCCGATTCTGTTCGCGCGGGGTGTCGATCCGGGAACGGGCGGTATCGGGACGACCTTCGTCGGTCTCGCTGGCGCGTTCGCGGAGTTGCCCGCCGGCGAGTTCGTCGGTGCTGCGTTTTTCGTGATGCTCTTTTTGGCCGCGCTCACGAGTGCGTTCAGCATCCTCGAAGTGATCGTCTCTTTCGCCATCGACACCTTCGATGTCCCGCGGGAGCACGCGACTGTTGGCTCGGCGGCGCTGATCTTTCTCGTCGGCATTCCGACGGCGCTGGATCTCGACTACCTCACTGTCTACGACGCGGTGGCGAACAACGTCCTGCTGATTCTCGGCGGACTCCTCCTGGCTATCTTCGCCGGTTGGGTCTACGCCGAGGGCGCGATGACCGAGTTCCGAAAGGGCCTCGGAGACGCCGAGACGCTCCCGAGAGTCTGGATCTGGATCCTCCGGATCCCGGTCATCCTCGTTTTGGCCTACGTCCTCTCTCAGAACGGTGCGGACGTGATCGAAACCGTTCGCGGGGCGCTTCTGTAGCGGCGGCGGTCCGCGTCACAGCCAATCTGGTCCCGCGATATCGGTTCCGGGAGTTACGGCGTGTACTCCAGTCGCCATCTCGGCAGATCGACGGCCTTCGCGTTCGAGAGTGCGGCCCGTTTCCCCTCCAGCGCGCACTCTTCGGGAACCTCTCACACGCCGCGTCGACGATTTCGGCCGTTGGCTGTCCGAGGTCGTTCTCGTCGGCCACACAGAGGACCGTTTGGTGTCCACCGTGGTCGGTTGCGAGTGCGGCTTCGACCATGCGGGCCACATCTCGGATATCGACGCACTCGCCGATCAGGTCGACAATTCCGAGTGAAGGAGTTCAGAGCACCGAAACGGCGCGCGTTTGAGTCAGTTCTCGGTCACACACAGCGGTGACGTTGATTGATGTCTACTGCGTGGATGCTACGCTCGCAGGCATTTGAACTGTGAGTATAATTCCGCCGCCCGGATTGTGAACTTCCGAAAGACTCGCTGTCGCTCGCGGGAACGGGGACAGCTGGATCTTCAGCCGAGTACGTAACCCTCTCAAATGAGAATCGTCTAGGAACCGGATGCCGCCTCCCGGATTTGAACCGGGGACAGCTCGATCTTCAGTCGAGTGCTCTCCCAGTCTGAGCTAAGGCGGCTGGCAACAGAGTCGATGGTGGTCGAAGAAAAAAGGATTACGATACCTGCCGCCGCGCCGTTACCCGCTCAGACGTGCGGTTCCGGCATCAGATCCTCGAAGGGCTGGTCATCCAGCCACTCGCACAACCTGACCAACTGCGCCGACGCCTCCTCGAACATCTCCGCGCCTTTCTCTGCGGTCGCGTCGGTTTGATCGCCCAACACGCCGTTACCCGTGTTGTCGGCCGCGTCGTAAAAGGTCCGCGAGCCGAATCTCTCGGTGTCGGCCGCGTCGACACTCGAGATACCGCCGTCTCGGGCGTTTTCGAGTTCATCGTCGTGGACCAGTTCCGGCCGGAGATGCTGGATCATCGCCGTCTCCTTCGGGCCGCCGTGGGGGCCGTTCTGCTCGAAGAGGTCGTCCACGAGGTCAGGGATGCTGTCGTTCCACATCCACTCGATCGCGTAGATGACCCCGTCGTCGCGCAGTCGGCGGCCGACCTCCCGGAGATGATCGACGTTGCCACCGTGAGCGTTGACGAAAATCACGCGGTCGATGCCGTGGTAGGCCAGATTTCGCGTAAGGGACTCGACGTAGTCCCGGAAGACTGGTGCATCCACCCACATCGTCCCGTGGAACTGCTTGTGATGCGGGCTGACGCCGATGTTGATCGTCGGCGTACAGAGATAGCCCGTCCGGTCGGCGGCTTCCCGAGCGAAGTTTTCGGCGATGATGTGATCGGTTCCCTCCGGGAGGTGTGGACCGTGCTGTTCGGTCGATCCCAGCGGCACGAGCGCGAGCGATTCCTCGGTGAAGTAGGAGCCGAGATCCGGCCACGTCTCGTCAGCGAGATACATATCACAGCCGACGGCTGGCCCCTCAATAACTCTCCCGACTTCGGACCGATCAGATTACCGCCGCAGTTGGTTGAGTCGACGCTGGATGTTCGAGACGGCCGAAAATCCCTTGGCGAACACCTCGTCCGGAATGCCCGGAACGGGGCCGAGCGGCCCGACCGCGGAGGTAGCGATAGTCTTCGGTTCGGTGTAGCGTTTGAGTCCTTCGGGGCCGTGCCGTCGGCCGATACCCGACTCTTTGACCCCGCCCATCGGTGCGTCGTAGGACGCCCAGCCGACGAGGAAGGGATCGTTGATACAGACCGTCCCGGACTCGATATCGCGGGCGACGCCCTTCGCGCGCTCGCGGTCGCCCGACCAGACACTCGCGTTGAGACCGTGCTCGGAGTCGTGTGCCTTCTCGATCGCTTCTTCGGCGGACCTGACTGGCTCGACGACAACCACCGGGCCGAATGTTTCCTCGCAGGCGGGCAGCGAGGTGGCCGGCACGTCGGTCAGAATCGTCGGCTCGTAGAAGTACGGGCCGATTTCCGAGCGGGCGGTGCCGCCGGTGTGGACCGTCGCGCCGGACTCGACGGCGTCGGTCACGTGCGACTGGACGCGTTCGAGTTGATCGCTGTCGATCAGCGAGCCAACGTCGGCATCGAACTCGAAATCAGCGCCGAGAGTCAACTCCTCCGTCCGGGAGACGAATTCAGCGAGAAAGTCGCCGTAGACCTCCTCATGGACGTAGATCCGCTCACTCGCGAGACAGAGCTGTCCGGCGTTGGTAAACGAGCCCTGGACCGCGCCCCGGACGGCGTCGCCGACGTCGGCGTCCTCGAGAACGATCATCGGGTTCTTGCCGCTGAGTTCGAGCGAGCAGTCGATGAGGTTGCGGCCGGCCTGCTCGGCGACGATCCTACCGGTCTCCGAGCTTCCGGTGAACGTCAGGTGGTCCACGCGGTCGATGATCGCCGACCCGACGGCCGGCCCGTCGCCGGTGACGACCGTCATGACACCCTCTGGAAGGCCGGCTGTTTCGAGCAGTTCGGCCAGTCGGAGCGCCGTGAACGGCGTCTTCTCGTCGGGCTTCAACACGACGCCGTTGCCCGCCAGCAGCGCCGGGATCGCGTCCGCGAAAGAGAGCACGAGGGGGTAGTTCCACGGCGAGATGATTCCGACGACGCCCTTGGGATCGTACTGGACCTCCGCACTCGTGGCGAAGGGAATCCCGCTCGCTCGGGACTCGCTTGCGAGAATGCCGGGGCCCTCGTCGGCGTAGTAATCGGCGTTTTGCGACACGTCGATGGTCTCTTCGAGGGCGTGAGCCCGTGACTTTCCGGTTTCGAGCTGGACGAGATCGAGCAGTTCGCCCCGGTTGTCGGCCGCGAGGTTCGCGAACGTCGTGAGCACCGCCGCTCGTTCGTCGGTGCTGACCGCCCGCCACTCGTTGGCCGCCTCGCGGGTCTGCTCGACCGCCTGCTTGACATCGCCCGCGTCGAGTTCGGGAATCTCGCCGATCTCCTCGTTGTGTGCGGGTGCGGTGACCGGGAGCGTGAACTCGTAATCGGCACCCGAAGAGCCGACGCGGTTCGACAGCGCGTACAGTCGTCGCTTGCTCCACGCCGTCTCTGCAAGAACGGACTCTGGAACTGCCTGCGAAGCCATGCCGCATTGTTCGGATGGCTCACACCTTAGTGTTCTGGCGAATAGGAACTCGCTACCACTTCCCGGATGCGCTCTGCCGTCACCGGTCCCACACCGTCGACGTCGAGCAGTTCCGCCTCTTCAGCGGTCATGACCGCCTCGACGCTCCCGAGTTCCGCGAGCAACCCCCGTGCGGTGACGGGACCGACTTCGGCGATCGAGGCGACGACGTACTCCTGTTGTTCTGGCAGCGTCCGGGATTGTTTCTCGCCGTGGACGCTGACCTCCCGGCCCGCGTCGTCCTGCTCGCGGCTGGCGATCACTTCAAGCAGATCAGCGGTTTCCTCCTCACCGTCGGTCTGCATGATGCTCGCGCCGAAATCCACAGTCAGCGACGCGAGCGCGCCGTGGATCGCTTTCGGATGGATGCTGCGCTCGCCGTAGAGACCGCCGCCTTCGATCACGACGACCGGCCGGCCGTAGTTGCGCGCGGCGTCGCCGACCTGCTCGAACATCGACCGGTCGCCGCCGGTCAGCGTGTCCAGAAAGTCCGCGACGGTCTTGCGCTCGACGACGACGCGATCAGAGAGCACGTAATCCCCGACAGCGAGCGTTTCGAGACGGGTCTCGATCCCCTCCCGGGTCGAGAGATCCCGTGCGATCGTCGAGTCGAGTTCGCGCTGATCCGCGACGATTTCGACCGTCTCCTCGTCACCTGTCGCCGCTGCGACGATCCCGCCGTCTTCGTCAGTCTCCCCGTTAGTCTCTGCCGCTCCCCTCTCGTTGTCGTCTTCGCTGTCGTCCGATTCGGCGCCGCTGCCGCCCGTGATAAAGGAGTGCAGTCCGGTCTGTCCGTCACTTTCGGTGTCGGGGTCGTCTGCGCTCTCCGCGGTCTCGCTGGCGGTCTCGCCGTCCGCTTCGCTCCCATCGACTTCGATCTCGTCGAGACCAACTTGTTCACCGAGGGCGGATTCAATCTGGCCGACCGCGTCCTTCAGCGCCCGGAGTTCCTCTTCCATCTTTTTTTGATCCTGCCGGGCCTTCCAGAAGTAGGCCTCGTCGCGGGTGTCCTCGGCGAGCAACACAGTCACCGCGCCCTCGGCCTGGCGGCCGGTCCGCCCCTTCCGCTGGATGGCCCGAATCGCCGTCGGAACGGGCTCGTAGAACAGAACGAGATCGACCTCCGGCACGTCCAGTCCCTCCTCGGCGACGGAGGTCGACACGAGCACCTCGAACTCACCGGCGCGGAACCGGTCGAGGGTGTCTCGCTGTTCGTTCTGGGTCATCCCGTCGCTCCCGTCCGTATCGGACTGGCCGACGAATCGTTCGGCAGTAAAATGATCGTCCAGAAAGTCGGTCAGCGCCTCGGCCGTGTCACGGGACTCGGTGAACACGATGACGCGGTCGCCGCCGTTGATCCCCAGCGTCTCGGCGATGAGCATCCGCGCACGCCTGAATTTCGGGTGGAGATCGTCGTATTCCTCGGATTTCCGGATGGCCATCTTGATATTCGGATCGGAGACCATCCGCTGGTCGGCCTTCGAGGCACCCGACGAGCGAGCCCCCTCCTGCTGGCGGTCCATGTACCGCCGGAATGACTCGACGCTCTGGGTCTCGATATAGGTCATCGCCGTCCTGAGCTTCCGGACTTCGGCGAGATAGCTCATCCCCTCGTAGCCCGCCGAGTCGTCGCCGTCCATCAACTGCTGGAGTCGTCCCTGGATCTTCTGAATTTCCCGCTCTGAGACGTCCGGCGCCGTCTTGCCCGTAACGCCGAGTTCTTTCAGCTCGACCAGCCGATCTTTGATGACTTCCTGCACGAGATCGCGAATCTCGGTGATCTCGTGGGGCAGTTCGAGCCGCTGCCAGTCGACCGTCGTCTCGTGGGTGTACTCGGCCACGTCGGCGTCGGATTCGGTCATCACCTCGACGTTGTAGACGCCGAGATTCGAGCAGATCTCCAAGATCGCTTCCTCGTCGTCGCCCGGCGAGGCGCTCATCGCCGTGACGAGCGGATTCTCGGCGTCTTCGTGATAGCGCTCGGCGATGTAGTTGTAGGCGTAGTCGCCGGTTGCGCGGTGACACTCGTCGAAGGTGCAGTGTGTGACCGCCGCCAGCGAGATCCGGTTCCCGACGAGGTCGTTTTCGACGACCTGCGGGGTCGCGATGATGATCCGCGCCTCTTCCCACCGTTTCTCGCGGTCGCCCGGACGCACGTCGCCGGTGAAGACGACGATCTCGTCGTCGGGAACCTCCAGCCCCTCGCGGTAGAAGTCGTCGTGTTTAGCGACCAGCGGCTTCGTCGGCGCGAGCAGGAGCGATTTGCCGCCGACAGTCGAGAGTCGATCCGCGGTGACGAGCAGTGAAACCGCGGTTTTGCCGAG
>JBLGCM010000067.1:0-6869 GCA_047617345.1 Natronomonas sp.
CGATCCGACCGGAACGGTCGTGACGGTCATCGTTCCGCGGGCTTCGCCGTCAGCATCGGAGTGAACTATTGGACGTACAACGAGTAGAGGATGACAGCGAGGCCGAACGCAACAAAGAGGCTGTCGATGAACACGCCCATCGCGAGCGAGGCGGACAGCATCTGATTTGCGACGCCGGAGATGACCGCCCCCAGCGTGACGATTCCGAAGCCGATACTCAGCGCGCGGAGGGACTTTTCGCCCGTCCGACGGTAGGCTTTCACCGCGATATAGGTGATTCCGCCGCCGAGCAGCAGGATAAGCGTCTTGACGGCTGCAATCGCAATCGTGAGTTCGCTCATAGCTCCTCACCCATCATCGACCAGAGATCGGCAAGCCGCTCGTCGGTCTCGCGAGACGGTCGGTCGATCCGGACTGAAAACTCGCCCTCGTCGTCGATGGAAACGGTCACGTCCTCGACGGTGCACTCGTAGCGGGTCACCCGACCGCCGTCGGGACTGACTGTCTCCTGTTCGCGTACGAGCGAGGCCGTACTGAGCAGATCCAACTTCCGGTACAGCGTCGATTTCGGGATGTCACAGGCGTTGGTGAGTTCGGTTGCGGTCATGGGTTCGATTGTTTCCCGGAGGATAGAGCGACAGTCGGGGTCGTCCAGCGCGTCGAGCACGTCCTGCAATGTCGGCTTCTCGTCGGACGACGCGTGACTGTCTCCCATTGTCGGTGTGTGGTCGTTTGGGAAGATGTGTGCTCCGGTCCTGGCCCCCTGGATCGGCTCCGATGGAGGCACTGGTAATTGCGGTCTTTTGCGTTACTCTGTCGCGTCATCGGCCGACTCGTCGGGCGCTGGCTTGACGTCGAGCGGCCGCATCATGTCGTGATCCTCGTGTTCGATCATGTGACAGTGCCACATGTACTCCCCGGTCTGATCGTTGAACAGCCCGTCGTACTCGCCGAAGTGGACGAGGATGTGAACAACCTCGCCCGGATCGACGGAGACGACGTCGTGCCAGCCTTGTTCGGACGGTTTCGGCGGTTCGAGGGAATCCAGATCGATCCCCTCGCTGGGGTCGTAGCCGGCAGGCTGGCGGCCGAGAACCTGGAAGTGAACGAGATGGAGGTGCATCGGGTGAGACATTCCCGTGAAATTCGGGATGCTCCAGAGCTCGGTATCTCCCACTGAGGGTGTTTCGGTCGCCGGATCAGTGAGTTTGTGACCGGACTGATCGCCCTCCGATCCGAGCAGAAACAGCGTTCGCCCGTACTCGTCGGTGTTCTGCAACAACGGGAGATACCGCTCGTTGTCGACCTCATCGAGGGAGAGTTCCGGCATGCGCGTCAGCGTCTCCGGAACCTGGGTACTCTCCTCACCGCTCCCGTCGTCCGCCACATCGATCAACATGAGCTCGGGAAGCGGTTCGACCTCGTCGGCGTCCGCCCTGCTCTGGCCGCGGTACCGTGCCGGTGCGTCGTTGTGGAGGAGCAGCGTCTCGCCCGCGTGCTCGCTGAAGTCGACGAGCACGTCGGCTCGCTGGGCCGAACCGAGTTCGAGACGACCGTCGTGTTCGACCGGTTCCGAGAACAGTCCGCCGTCGGTTCCGATCTGGACGAATGCGGGGCCATCCGCGCCGATCTCGCCGGCATCTTCGTCGTAGCCCACCAGTTTGAAGCGGTAGTACCGGCTGTTCGCGCCGTTGAGCATCCGAAAGCGGTACTGTCGTGGTTCGACGGAGAGTCGCGGCCACGCCTTTCCGTTGACAGTCGATACGTCGCCGTAAAACTGCGGGACGATACTGGGGTCCGGGAGCTCTCCGTCGGTCTCCAGATTCTCGCCGGTCGGATAGTACATCGAACCGTCCTCGTTGAATTTCCGATCCTGGAAGACCAGCGGAATCTCGTACTCGCCGCTCGGGAGGTCGAGACTGCGCTCGTGATCGTTGCGGAGAAGATAGAAGCCGGCGAGCCCGGCGTAGACGTTCAGCCGCGTGATTGCCAGGGCGTGGTCGTGGTACCACAGCGTCGCCGGTGGCTGGTCGTTCGCGTAGTAGTAATCTTTCTTCTCGAAGTTCGGACCGGTCTCCGCGAAGTCGCGGGTGAACCAGCCCCGCGCCGGCCCGTCGCTGGCGTCGTCGACGTTCCCGCCGTGGAGGTGAGTCACCGTCCGAACGCCGTCGATATCGTAGGGGATCACGTCGTCGTGAATCGTCGTATCGACCGGGAGCAAATGCTCGTCCGGGAGCTTGTTTTTCCACCGAACGTAGACGGGTTCGCCCTGTTCGGCCTCGATTGTCGGCCCGGGGAACAGCCCGTCGTACCCCCACACGGTCGTCTCCGGCAGGTCGCGGTGGAGCTTCTGTTCGGTCTCGCGCATCTCGATCTCGTAGTACGGGTGGCCGTCTTTCGTCCCCGTCGGTTCGACCGTCGCGGGGCGGGGGACCTCGTCGACCCACCGTTCGAGGTCGGGCGACCTGTGACCCGACGGACCCGAGTCCCCCGGGGCCTCCGGGGCGTCTCCGCCCGGCTCCTCAGCGTCAGAGTCGTCCGGATCTGTCTCGTCTGTCTGCCCCGCACAGCCTGCGATTGCCAGCGCGCTGGCTCCTCCCGTCGCGAGGAGGAGTCTCCGCCGCGTGATCCGGTCTCCCGGAGCAGTGTATCGGTCGCTCATTCTCGGACGTACATAAGAAACCCCGCGGTATGAGGGGTCCGCGCGGTCCCAGTTTTTGGGACCAGCCGAAAACATGTTCGGGAGCACATACGTATGCTGTACCACCGAAGCGAACAGTTGGGACAATTTTTCACGGGTGCCGAAACGAGCCGAGCGGTCCCGTCGGTGTCCAAACTTTGGAATGTGAATGGTCCTCGCCTACCCCTGCCATGGGAGAGACTTGGCGCCCGCACTCAGCCATCTCCGGGAAGGAGTCCCGGTGTCGAGTACGCTTGAGACTCTCACAGGTCTCGTCACTGCTGGTACGCTCGACAGGAAGCCGATCGAGCGAGTTTTCGGCACACGTCGCTTCGCATTCGAAGGTTTCGGGCCGAAATAGCCGAACGTCTGAAAGGAAAACTCGGTTGAACGAGGGGCCCGTAGGAACGAATGATGAGCCAACGAAAGAGCCAAATCAATATTCAGGGGATGAGCTGTGCGAACTGTTCGCAGACCATCTCCGATGCCGTCAGCTCGCTCGACGGCGTCTCGGAGGCGAGTATCAACTTCGCCACCGATGAGGGGTCGGTCGAGTACGACCCCGATGCGGTTTCACTCGGCGAGATATTCGACGCGATCGAAGACGCGGGCTACTCGCCAGTGACGGACTCGGTGACGATCGCGGTCACCGACATGTCGTGTGCGAACTGTTCGGAGACGATACGGGAGGCACTCGATCGGACACCGGGGGTCGTCGACGCAGACGCCAACTTCGCCACCGACGAGGCGCAGGTCACGTACAACCCGGCCGAAGCGAGCGTACAGGACTTCTATGCCGCCATCGAGGATGCCGGCTACTCGCCTGTCCGGGAGGCGACCGACGACGACTCGGACGGCGATGCCCGAGAGGCCGCCCGGCAAGAAGAGATCCGTCGGCAACTCCGATTGACGCTGTTCGGGGCCGTATTGTCCCTGCCTCTGCTGGTGTTCATGGCGGATCACCTGCTGGAACTCGGGCTCGTCGGTGACGAACTCTTCGGCCTTCCGTCCGGATGGGTCATGTTCGCGCTGGCGACGCCCGTCCAGATAGCGCTCGGCCGGCCGTTCTACGAGAACTCCTACAAGGCGCTCGTCAAGAACAGACGCGCCAATATGGACGTGCTGATCGCGCTGGGTTCGACGACCGCGTACGCCTACTCCGTGGCAGTCCTGCTCGAGGCGATCGCCGGCGGGTTGTACTTCGACACGGCGGCGTTCATCCTCGTGTTCATCACACTCGGCAACTATCTCGAAGCCCGGTCGAAAGGTCAGGCCGGCGAGGCGCTCCGGAAACTGCTCGAGATGGAAGCTGACACCGCGACCGTCATCGGCGAGGACGGCAACGAGGAGGAAGTCCCGCTCGAAGACGTCGCAGTCGGCGACCGGATGAAGATCCGACCCGGCGAACAGATTCCCACCGACGGGGTCGTCGTCGACGGTCAGTCGGCGGTCGACGAGTCGATGGTAACCGGCGAGTCCGTCCCCGTCGAGAAATCGGAAGGCGACGAGGTGGTCGGCTCCACCATCAACGAGAACGGCGTGCTCGTCGTCGAAGCAACGAAAGTCGGCGAGGACACGGCGCTCCAGCAGATCGTTCAGACGGTCAAGGAAGCACAATCCCGCCAGCCCGATATCCAGAACGTCGCCGACCGGATCTCCGCGTACTTCGTCCCCGCGGTCATCGCCAACGCCGTCTTCTGGGGCGTCGTCTGGTACCTGTTCCCCGGCGTCCTCGCGGGCGTCGTCGATGCGCTGCCGCTGTGGGGCCTCGTCGCCGGCGGCCCCGTCGTCGCCGGTGGCGCCATCTCGGTCTTCGAGTTCGCCGTCATCGTGTTCGCGTCCGCCGTGCTGATCGCCTGTCCCTGCGCGCTGGGACTGGCGACGCCCGCCGCGACGATGGTTGGAACGACGATCGGTGCACAGAACGGCGTCCTGTTCAAGGGCGGCGATGTCCTCGAACGGGCGAAGGACGTCGACACCGTCGTCTTCGACAAGACCGGGACCCTCACGAAAGGAGAGATGGAACTGACCGACGTCGTCGTCTTCGATAGCGATGGTGATCCAGTCGCCGAGGGCGGCGATCCGGCTGCAGACGGGGGCGAGCGAAGCTTCGGTTCGCGATCCTCGTCAGATCGCCGATCTGACGGCGGACAGCTGACTGCTCGCGACCGGCGCTCCGAAGACGACGTGCTTCGGCTCGCCGCGACAGCCGAAAGCGGGAGCGAACATCCGCTGGCCCGCGCAATCGTCGAAGGTGCAAAAGAGCGCGGCCTCGACGTGGCTGATCCCGACGAATTCGAGAACGTCCCCGGCCACGGTGTCAGAGCGACCGTGGGCGAGAGCGAGGTGCTGGTCGGCAACCGAAAGCTCCTGCGGGACAACGGCATCGACCCAGCGCCGGCGGTGGAGACGATGGAGCGGTTAGAGAGGGAGGGGAAGACGGCGATGCTCGTCGCCCGCGTACCCGCCGGCGCGGACGAGGGGGAGGTCGTCGGCGTCGTCGCCGACGCTGACACGGTCAAAGAGAGCGCGAAAGATGCCGTGAGCCAGTTGCAGTCGCGCGGGATCGACGTCATGATGATTACCGGCGACAACGAGCGGACGGCCCGCGCCGTCGCCGAGCAGGTCGGTATCGACCCCGGCAACGTCCGGGCGGAAGTCCTCCCCGAGGACAAATCAGACGCGGTCGAGTCCATCCAAGCCGACGGTCGGAAGGCGATGATGGTCGGCGACGGCGTCAACGACGCGCCCGCGCTCGCGGTCGCCTACGTCGGGACGGCCATCGGTTCGGGGACGGATGTTGCCATCGAGGCGGCGGATGTCACCTTGATGCGCGGCGACCCGGTCGATGTCGTGAAGGCCATCCGTATCTCGGACGCAACGCTCGTGAAGATCAAACAGAACCTCGTGTGGGCGCTGGGGTACAACACGGCGATGATCCCGCTGGCCTCGCTCGGACTACTCCAGCCCGTGCTCGCCGCCGGCGCGATGGCGTTTTCGAGCGTGTCGGTGCTGTCGAACAGCCTGCTGTTCCGACGGTACACTCCCGACCACGACTACAAGCTGCTCGGCCGCCTCCGCTGAGGATCGCTCTCCACGATCACGATTCGATCCAGTCGCTTCGGAGTTTGTACTGCTCTACCTCGTCGGTGTCGACCGCCAGTGTGAATTCGAGCGTGGTCTCCTCGCCGACACCGATTGAGTCGACCAGTTTGAGTCCCGACTGGTGAAGCGTCTCGCCCGCACTGTCGACGAACGTGCAGGTGATCTGTGGAGCGCGGTCCTCGGGCGTGATCTGCTCGTCTCCGTTGTTTTCGACAGTCACTTCGACAACAATTCTGACCCCCGAAGGCGTCGATTGGGTCGCGTACTCGTGAGAGAACACGAGTGGTGTCTCGTTCGAGACGACAGTTCCGTCGACGCTTGATCGAGAACAGCCACTAAGTGCTATCCCGAACCCGACAGCGAGAGTCCCGAGAACGGTCCGTCGGTGCATGGTTCGACTGAGGTCATCTCGTCCCTCAATGTATCGTCCGGAGAGTCCGGACTCACCCGAGAGATCTCGACCGAAACGCGACACCGAACGGCTCGACGACAGCGTCAGCGATGGCCTCGGTGTCGGTCGGTTCGACTAACACGCCATCGCTGTCAAAGACGGTAGCTCCGCGCTCGTCAATCACTGGTAGACAACTCCGTTTTCGGGGGGGTCGTCTCTATGTCAAGGCAGTCCGCGACGTCAGCGATGGATTTCATCTCGAAGACGAAGTAATCTGCCGGGACCGATTCGACAACCGACTCGTATGCCGGGAACGGTTGGTGCTGGTCGGCGGTGCCGTCGTTGTCGTGGAGGTGACAGACGCGGATACGACGACCGAATTCCTCCGCGAAGGCGCGCCAGTCGTAGTCGTTGACCTTCGCGTGTCCCACGTCCAGTGTCACACTGAGGTACTGTGGCGGGACGTCGATGGTGTCGATTATGTCGGCAAGATCGGCCGGCGTGGTCGTGTATCGGTGTTTGCGGCCGTCGATCGGCTGGTTCTCTAAGCACAACGGGACGCCGACGAGCTGGGCGTATTCGGCGCACTCCGCCAGCGACTGAACCGCGCTCTCGCGGGCGTGGTCGCGCACCCACTCTGGATAGCGCCGCGGGACCGACCCGCCATGGACGACGATGCCGGTCGCACCGGCA
>JBLGCM010000068.1:0-6867 GCA_047617345.1 Natronomonas sp.
GTCCTGCTTCGACCGCTCGACTTCCAGAACATCGACCAGCGCATCGCGGACCTGAAACGCGAGCGCGAGCGGGTCGCGTCGGAACTCGCACAGGCGAGAGAAGCCAAACGGCGACTGCCCTCGGTCACGGAGAAGGTGACTCAGTTGGAGTCGGAACTCGAGGAACTGCACGAGCGGTACGACGAACTCACGGACGGCGGAGCCGGCACAGCCGCCGCCCAGCCGACACGGAGCGACCTCGCCCAGGCTCGCTCCGAGCGCGAGCGGGCCGAGAATCGGATCGAGCGCCTGGAGAGCACCATCGAGCGGACTGAATCGAGGCTGGATGAGAAGTGCGCCGAACTGTCGGAAGTCGAGGTCGACGACGGGGAGGCTGTCGAATCCCAGCTGGCGGAGGCACGCGAGGAACTCGACGGCCTGGAGCGGGACGCCGAGGTGTTGCAGTCGGTCTATTCGGCCACGGAGATGGTCTTAGCGGAGAACAGGCTGGACCTGCTCACGGACATCGACCGGGGACTAGCCGGCGACAGCGTGACCTGCTGGACCTGTGGCTCGGAGGCCGACCGGACCGACATCGAGGCGCGTCTGGACGCACTCGGCGACCGGATCGGCGATCTCCGGGCGCAAATCGAGTCGCGCCGGGAGACTGTCGAGCACCTTGAGGCCCGCAGCGAAGAAATCACACAGTCCCGCAGGCGCAAGCGCGACCTGGAATCGGAGGTGGCAGAACTTGAGGGGAAGCTGGCCGACAAGCGCCAGCAACTCGACGACGCACGCGAGCGACGAGAACGCGCACGGGGGCGTATCGACGAACTCGCCGACGAGGTCGACGAAGCCGTCGAGGAGATCACCGACGTCGAAAGCGACATCAAGTACCGCGAGGCGGAATTGAAGGAGGTCCGCGACGAACGCGACTCGCTTGAGCGGCGCGCCGACAGGGTCGAGACACTCTCCGACGAACAGGCGTCGATCCGCGAGGACATCGAGGAGCTACGAAACCGCAAAGACGAGATCAAATACGAGACGAGGGAGGCGTTCGACGAGGCGATGGACGACATCCTCGTGCGGTTCGACACGGGCTTCGAAGGCGCGCGGCTGACCCCGAATTTCGATCTCGTGGTCGCACGCGACGGCCGGGAGGCGAGCCTCGACGCTCTGAGTGAAGGGGAGCTCGAACTGATCGGGTTCGTCGCCGCGCTCGCGGGCCACGAGGCGTTTGGGGTCGCCGAGACTGTGCCGGTCATGCTCGTCGACGGCGTCGGCGCGCTCGACGAGGACAATCTCCAGGCACTCGTCGAGTACTTGCAGGGCCGCGTCGAATACCTCGTGTTCACGGCCTATCCCGAATACACCACGTTCGACGGAAACGAGATCGATCCGGGGACCTGGACGATTGCCACAGACCAGGAGATGAAAGCCCAGTAGGTCTCGAACTGCTGGTACTCGCCGGCGATAGCACCTGACGAATCAGACCGATCGCTGCTGGCGGGTGATGTACCCCGCGATTCTGTTCCTGAGGTGGATCGAGCCGACGCTCGTCAACCGGCGGACGGCCTCCCTGTTCCGACCGAAATCCCCCGAGAACGTGTCTGGGTGGCGCTCCAGGAGCCGGTTTCCGATGTTAATCACGTCGTTCGGATCAACGCTCATCTCGAACTCCTTTTGGACAGTATTCGTATAAGCGCTTTGATCTGAGAAATAAGACAGATAAAAAATGATTGAGCTGATATATAACTGATAAAATATATAATTAGATAGCTAGTTTCTCGACTAGACTTCTCAAACACGATCAGTAAATCTTTCAGGACCAGATTACGCCCGCCATCAACAGCTACCGGGATATTATAATAAATAAAAATACTGTAAATATAATTTATAATAAATCGCCTGGTGACAGACTGTGTGAGGAAGAGTCAGGCGGAGTAAGAACTATGTTGACACACCACAAATCAGTCCGCATGACGGTTGATCCCGACGACGTCATGAACATCGGGAACGATCTCGTGGACCGGTACCCCGACGCGTTTTCGGGGAATTTCGAGGAGAACAAGCGACAGATCGAGCGACTCACAGAGGTGCGATCCCGGCACGTCCGCAACCGGGTTGCAGGGTACATCACCCGGCAGTGTTCTGGGGAGACCTGATGGTGGGAGGTGTGACTGCCCCGGGATAAGAGCTATTGTGCGTACACGCTTTGTGTATGCTATGGCTACGATCCGGCTCAGGGACTGGACGAAGGAGCAGATCGAAGAGATTCGCGAGGAGGAATCACACTCCTCGCACGACTCCGTAATCAAGTCGCTACTCAAGGACCGACAGCTCGCACAGGTCGCCGAGGCCGACCCGCCCACAGAATCCTCAGAACTCCCACCGGAACCGACCGAGAAGGCCTTCGACGATCTGACCGTACTGGCAGAGATGGTCACCGCGGACAACGGTCTGCTCTTCCTGTGGTGTCCCAGCTGCGGGAACGAAGTCGCCCACGTCGGCGTCGAGAACCCGGTCTCGATGTCCGCATTCGAGGCTGAGTGTCAGCGCTGTCTGACGAGACTCGACCAGCACGCCATCGTCGCAATCGAGATCGGGTACCCACTGGAGCAGCGCATCGTCAACAAAACCCTGGAGAGTGACCTGAAGCGGTGCGTGATCGATTACTGGGACCGCGCTCTGAAGCGTACCGCCGACGGCCGTCTCGACGTCGAGGCCGCCGAGGATCACTTCGTCTGGGAACTCGACCGTTACTACCGTGAGTTCGGCTGGGACTGGCCGGAGGCTGTTCCCGTTGTCACAATCGAACCCGGCGAGACCTACCGTGACGAGGCGACCGGGGAACGGATCGACGTCCTCGATGTCGAGTCCGAACACCGGAACTCGATCGACGCGTACCGTGTCCGCCGGTACGGCGGGCCGGACGACGGCGGGAAGACGGACGTCATCGACGCCAACAGCGTGACTAGCCTCGTCCTCGGCCGGACGCTCTACCGGGACTCCTGATCGGACCAGTCCCGCCCGTGTTACTCCACGACCGGGTACGGGACGACCTCGACAGTCGAACCGGATTCGAGGGCAGACGTCGTCAGGACGAACCCGTCGGCACGGCTCGCCCGCGTACTCGAAGAGAGGACACTCGGGTCGAACTGCTCGTCGTAGACTGACAGCGCCGAATCGACGTGGCCGAGGGGCATCGCCGCGCCGTCGTCGAGAGTCACCGGAATCGCGTACTCGAATCCCTCGGGCCCCAGGCTGACGTCGCGTTCGAGCGCCGCCTCGACTACGGGGAGGTCGGTCCGACCCGTAAAGAAGGGGCGCGCGACGAGCGTCGTGATGGCGTGGGCGCCGATAGGCTTCCCGGGAATCGCGAAGACGGTCGCGCCGTGATCGGACAGTGTCGCGGCAGCGATGGGTTTTCCCGGTCGGATTCGGACGCGGTGGAAGTGGACCTCGCCCAGATCGTCCAGCGCCCGGACCACGTAGTCCTTGTGTCCGACACTCGTCCCGCCAGTCGTGAGTACCACGTCGTACCGGTCGGCGAGATCCGAAATCCGACCGCGGACCCGGTCGTACTCGTCGGGCACGGTCCTCTCGTAGGTCGCCTCGTGGCCCCACGAGCGAGCGAGGCCCGCGAGCATCGCCGAGTCGAGGTCCTCGTGGCGCCCCTCGTGGATTTCGGTCCCGGTCGCGAGGACGCCGACCGAGAACCGCTCGACGACGGTGACTGTCTCGCGTCCGATGTCGCCCAGCAGTATCGCATCCTTCGGTGAGAGCCGATCAGACTCCTCGAAGAGGACGTCCCCTTCGGCGACGTTGTTCCCGCGCTCGTATGTGTAGGTGCCGGGCTCGAGCCGCGGCCCCGACAGACGACCGTCCTCGACCGTGGCCTCCTCGCGCTTGAGCACGGCGTTTGCCTCGGGGGGCAGCGCCGCGCCGGTCGCTATCTCGACGGCCTCACCGTCGCCGATCGACGGCGGATCGTCCTCCGGGTAGACCTCGACGTCGACCAGCGAGAGGGGGTACTCGTCGGCTGCGTCGAAGGCGTACCCGTCCATGGTCGCGTGGTCGTGGGCGGGGAGGTCCCCGGCCGCGACCACCTCTTCGGCGACGACTCGTCCGGCGAGTGCGTCGATCCCGACGGATTCCGCCCCCTGCTCTCCGAGAGCGCGACGGCGCAACTCCAGGACCGTCTCGACAGCGTCCTCGCGCCACACCAGATCCTCGTGGCTGTGAGCCATGTCCACGCCTTTGGGATGAGAGCGTCAAAAGGGTTGGCGTGAGACGGAAAGTACCGGCACGCGAAAGCTTTTAGAGGTCGAACGTGTGGATGGAGGTAGTAGAGGTAGTATGATACCGAGTATCGAACGACTCACAGGCGGCAGGACAGAGGTGTGGTGACCGATGGAGTTCGAGGGCACCTTCACTATCGAGGACGTCTCAACCGAGGAGGTCTGGCTGTCCCTCTCCGACCCCTACATGATCAAGCAGTCCCTGCCGGGGTGTCAGTTTCTGACTCAGGTTGAGGACCCCGACGACGTGGACTTCGAGGGGCTCCGGGAGGACGAGCCGGACGAGGACCCGCCCATCCTGCCCGAGGCCGACCCCGAGGATGTCGCGGACCGGGGCTTCGAGTCGGGACAGCACTACGCGACGCTGATGGAGATAAGTGTCGGCGCTGTCAGCCCGAGTTTCCGGACGACCGTCACCATCGACGACTGGGACTACCCCGAGGGTGGCGCCTCGGGTCAGGGCGACGCGAGCGGCAGCTCATTCGATATGAGTTCCCGGATGTCACTCGTCGAACACGACGACGGGGTCGACATCGAGTGGCACGCCGAGGCGGACGTCTTCGGCCGGATCGCGCAGATGGGCCAGCGGGTAATAAATCCCGTTGCGAACCGCGTCGTCAACAGCTTCTTCGGCAACATGGAGGATCAGCTCACGGAAGTTGCCGAGGACGAATCCGGTGGGCTCAGAGACAGAGTCCGCGGGATGTTCTGAGCGCATCCCTGCACAGCCGGCTGCGGCGATCGAACCACCGGACTGCCACGCTCGTGGCGACCGACCCTACACATGGCCGAACACGACATCACACTCACGGTAAACGGAACCGAACAGGAACTGACAGTCGAGTCGCGGACGCTTCTGGTCCACGCGCTCCGGGACGAGCTGGGGTATACGGGTCCCAACGTCGGCTGTGAGAGCAGCATGTGCGGCGCGTGTACTGTCCACCTCGACGGGAACGCGGTCAAGTCCTGTACGATGCTCGCGGTACAGGCAGACTGCGCGGATATCACGACCGTCGAGGGCCTCTCCGCGGATGGGTCTCTCCACCCGATGCAGGAGGCCTTCCGGGAGGAACACGGCCTCCAGTGTGGCTACTGCACGCCGGGGATGATGATGACAGCCACCGACTTTCTCGAAGACAACCCCGACCCCGACGGCGAGGAGATCCGGGAGGCTCTGGAGGGAAACCTCTGTCGGTGTACCGGGTACCAGAACATCGTCGAAGCTGTCGAGTCCGCAGCCGAGCAGATGAGCGACGACGGCGTCGCCACGGAGGCCGACGACTGATGTACCCCGGCGAGTTCGACTACGTCCGCGCAGACAGCGTCGAGGATGCGCTTGATCTGCTTGCCGAGCACCGGGATGCGGAACTGCTCGCGGGCGGGCACAGCCTCCTCCCGACGATGAAGACCGGGCTGGCCGACCCCGAGGTGCTGATCGACATCGGCCACATCGACGCGATGACGGGCATCGAACACGACAACGAGACCACAAAAATCGGCGCGAACACCACCTACGCCGAGATTGCAGACGACGAGACGCTCTGGGACTCTGCGACGGTTGTCGCCGAGGCAGCAGGCAAGATCGGCGACACACAGGTCCGGAACTGCGGGACCATCGGAGGCAATCTCGCCCACTCCGATCCCGCCTCGGACCTGCCGGCGGCGGCCCTGGCCGCGGACGCAACGCTGATCGCGCAGGGTCCCGACGGCGAGCGGGAAATCGACGCCGACGACTACTTTATCGCGATGTACATGACCGATCTCGCACCGGACGAACTCCTCACGCGGATCGAAGTTTCTCACCAGGTGTCCGAGACCGTCTCCGGGTACGTCAAGAAGCCGAGCCCATCCTCGGGCTACGCGCTCATCGGCGTCGCGGCCACCCTCCAGACCGACGGCGAGGTGATCGAGTCAGCCCGCGTCGCGGCCAACGGCGCGATGGACCACGGTGTCCGCCTGACTGCAGTCGAGGACGCACTCGCCGGCGCGGGGCTGGACGAGGACGCACTGGCCGACGCGGCCGCGCACGCCGGCGACAGTCTCGACACGTCGATGCTGATGGACGATCTTCAGGCCTCCGCCGAATTCCGGGCCCAGCTGCTGGAAGTCTACACCGAGCGCGCTCTCGTGCACGTGAGCGAACGGGCCGGCCTCGCTCTGGAGGCGTAGTCCCGTTCGCTCTGGCCCCGAACCACGAACTTATACCGCTTGCACGCTTGGGGTGATTACACATGACCGCAGGCGACTGGAGCGTGCCCGAAACGGAGGTAATGGACGCCGTCGGCGACGCCATCGACGACCGGCGTGCTGTGCTGGCGACAGTCGTCGACGTCGTCGGCAACGCCTATCGCCGGCCGGGTGCGAAGATGGTCATCGCAGAGGAGGGTGACGGGATCGGCTCCATCACTGCCGGCTGTCTCGAAGACGAGGTGCTCGCGATCGCCGAGGACGTCATCGCAGAGGGGCGCCCGCGCGTCGAGCAGTTCGACCTCACCGGGGACGACGACGTCTGGGGGCTCGGCGTCGGCTGCAACGGCGTCATCGACATCCTGCTCGAACCGCTCGAGGACAGCTACCGGCCGGTCGT
>JBLGCM010000069.1:0-6844 GCA_047617345.1 Natronomonas sp.
TGGATGGGCTACGAGGAGGGCAACGGCCACCTCGCGGCGGAGTATATCTTCCCGATGAACATCTCTATCGGAAGCCAACTCCCCCACGCCACGGGGATGGCGTGGGCCTCGAAACTGAAAGGCGACGACAGCATCGTCATGTGTCACTTTGGCGATGGCTCGACCTCCGAGGGGGATTTCCACGAAGCCCTCAATTTCGCCGGGGTATACGACGTCCCGGCGGTTTTCTTCTGTAACAACAACCAGTACGCCATCTCGATCGGCCGGGAGAATCAGACCGCGAGCGCGACGATCGCTCAGAAAGCCCACGCCTACGGCTTCGATGGCGAACGCGTCGACGGGATGGATCCACTGGCGGTCTACGCGGTGACCAAGGAGGCCGTCGAGCAGGCCCGGGATCCGAACGCGCAAGCGCCGGAGGGGATCGGACGAGCGGGGCGACCGTCGCTGATCGAAGCAGTGATGTATCGTCTCGGCGCGCACACGACCGTCGACGACCCGGACGCCTACCGCGAGGACGGAGAGGTCGAGCGCTGGCGGGAACTCGATCCGATCGAACGCTACGAGACTTTCCTCAGAGATCGCGGCCTCGTCGATGACGAGCGGATCGAATCGATCGAGGCAGCAGTCGAAGACGAGGTCGCGGCGATGGTCGACGAGGCCGAACAGGCCGAACCGGATCCGATGGCGATGTTCGAGCGGCCCTACGAGACGCCGACGCCGCGCGTGCAGGAACAGAAGGAGTACCTGGCCGACCTCCGACAGCGTCACGGTGACGACGCGCTGACGGGAGACGAGTAGCTCAGAGTTCGATGCGTTCGACGATCTGATCGTCGTCGTCGTGGGAGTTGATCGCCACGATCCGGAGGTACTCTTCGAGGCCGGAGTCTTCGACCTTCGCTTTGAGTAGGTTGTCGACCTGAAAGACGCCGGCGGCGTTGGTCATGGCGATTTCCACGAGTACGGTCGGCCCGGAGACCTCTCGGAGCATGACCCGCTTGATCGCCTGACTGGAGACCGTGTTGATCCCCCGTCCACCCCGTTCGTAGGGCTGACGCGAGCGGCCCCGCTCCATGTCGAGCGCGTCCGAGACGCGGACAACGCCGGCTTCGAGCGTCAGCGGATCTTCCTCGGTGTGATGGCAGATAATCGCGTGGAGAATTTCGCCTTTCATCCGGACGCGTTCCTCCAGCCCGTAGAACTCGTCGAGAATCCGGTCGAGCATATCCGCGGCCAGCGGAATCGAGTAGTAGGGGTGGTCGTCCCGGTGGACGACGTGGCCGATATCGTGCAGCGTCGCCGCCAGCGCGATGATCACCGGTTCGTCCGCCTCTTCGAGGCCCTGTTCGGCCGCGCCGTCGAACTCGACACCGCCGCGTTTGAGCAGTTCGTACAGACAGAGCGCCCGATTGCGGACGATTTCGATGTGCTTCGATCCGTGGTCGTTGTACTGCTTGCGGACCACCGGGTTGACGTTCTGTGCTTCGAGGTACACCTCGATCTCTTCGTCAGACTCGATGAACGCGAGCACCTCGTTGAGACGCTCGTCGGGAAAGGAATGTTCGGCGTCGGGGTCGTATCGCCGGAGTTCCTTGCCGCCTTCCATCGACCCCTCGATTCCGCTTTCTTCGGGACTTTCACGGCTCAGCCCGTCGGATGTGTCGCTATCCTCCGACTCGGAATTATCAGTCACGCGCACACCTACGATAGCCGGTTAAAAAAGACCGGGGGTGCCGTCGCTCAGTTCGCGGCGGCCGCTGTGGCCTCTTCGACTTCGTCGTAGTCGGGTTCTATCCCCGGATTGTCGCCGACCCACGCGTAGGTGATCGTTCCCGATTTGTCGATGACGAAGACGGCCCGCTCTGCGAGCTCGTCGATACCGTACTGCTCGAAGCTCGTTACGATATCGTACTGTTTGATCAGTTCGCGGTTCGCGTCGCTGATGAGATCGAACTCCAGCCCGAGTTTCTCCCGGAACTCGTTGAGCGTAAACGGCGAGTCGACGCTGACGCCGTACAGCGTCGCGCCGGTGTCTGTGAGCGCTGCCAGCCGGTCCTGAAACGTGTTCATTTCGTGGCTACAGACGCTCGTGAACGCGCCGGGGAAGAAGGCGAGGACGACGGGGCCGTCCTCCAGCGCCTCCGAGAGATCGAACGTCTCGACGTCTCCGTTTGCGAGCGGTGCCGTGAACTCCGGTGCCTTGTCACCTTCGGAAACCATATCGGCTCGTTCGGCGCGGACTTTCATCATCGTTTGGATTCGGTTACTGGCCAACTCGGAGATGGACACTCTCCCAACACTCCGTACCGAGCAAAAAGACTATAATCGGCACTCGGTAAGAATGAGATAGAAATGGCTACTACACTCGTGCCTCTCTTCGGGCCGATCCCCGGCGGGATGGAGATGTTCGTCATTCTCCTGATCGCAGTCCTACTGTTCGGTGCAAACAAGATCCCAAAACTCGCCCGCTCGACCGGTCAGGCGATGGGGGAGTTCCAAAAAGGCCGCCAGCAGGTCGAACAGGAGCTCGAGGAAATGGAAGAATCGATGGATCCGGAGGCTGATGTCGCCTCGGAAAACGATTCGACTGTCGACCTCGACGACGAACAACCGGACGAAGAGTTCGAGCTAGACGACGAAACCGAGAGTTCGAGTTAACGCCGGCCATTCTCCGGTATTTTTCTCGTGCGAGAGACTCTTCGATGGGCTCTCAGTCGCTCGAAAGCTGAGTGGGATTATTCGTCGGGCTCGAACTCGAGCGAGACGGAGTTGATGCAGTACCGCTTGCCGGTCGGTTCGGGCCCGTCGTCGAAGATGTGCCCGAGGTGGCCGCCGCAGTTCGCACAGACCGCCTCGGTCCGGCGCATTCCGTGGCTCGTGTCGACTCGTGTTTCGATGTTGCCCTCTTGGTAGGCGTCGTAGAAACTGGGCCACCCGGAGCCGGAATCGTACTTCTGTTCGGAGTGGAACAGCTCGGCACCACAGCCGCTACAGTGGAACGTCCCCTCCTCTTTGATGTCGAGCAGTTCGCCGCTGAACCGCGGTTCTGTCCCCGCTTCCCGGAGAATCTGGTACTCCTCTTCGGTCAGGATCTCCCGCCACTCTTCTTCGGACTGTGGAACGTCTTCTTGCTGGCTCATGTTCAGCCGTTGGGGCTGGATACGTATAAATTCGGCCTGCCCTCGAACGGCGGCGAACGGTCCAGTATTTAAAGACGCGTACCAGGCCGTGCCAATCGTTAGGGACAAGCCCCGTGATGTATCGGCGAGGTCCTCAAATCCTGCACAGCGGCCCATCCCGACCGACCGAAACTGAGGGGTAGCAGCGGGGCTCGGCATTCTTGACAAATTTATGAGGTAATTTTTTACGTCTGGAGAGCAAGAGGTGAGATATGGACGCAGTAGTATTCCAGGGCGTGGGAGAACCGCTCCAGTTAGAGCAAGTCGACCGGCCCGACTGTGGGCCGGGAGAGGTCGTCGTCGAGACGGAGGCCTGTGGGATCTGCCGGAGCGACTGGCACGCCTGGCAGGGCGATTGGGACTGGGTCGGACTCGTCCCGCAGCCGGGACTGATCTTCGGTCACGAGCCTGTCGGCCGCGTCGTCGAAGTCGGCGAGAGCGTCACACGATTCTCCGAGGGCGACCGCGTGACCAACCCGTTCAACCTCAGCGACGGTACCTGTCCGTACTGCCGAGCGGGGAGAGCGAACATCTGTGAATCCTCCGTTCCGATGGGGTTCGTCGACTTCCAGAAAGGCGCCTTCGCCGAGGAGTACTCGGTGCGTAACGCCGATCAGAATCTCGTCGAGGTGCCCGAGGATATCCCGGCTCAGGATATCGCGGGGCTGGGCTGTCGGTTCGCGACGGCCTTTCACGGCGTGAGCAACCGCGTCGATATCGATCCCGGCGATTGGGTCGCCGTTCACGGCTGTGGCGGCGTCGGCATGTCCGCGGTCCACACCGCTGACGCGCTGGGGGGCAACGTCATCGCGATCGACATCATCGACGAGAAACTTGAGATGGCAGAGGATCTCGGCGCCGTCGCATCGATCAACTCCACGGAAGTCGAGGATGTCCCGCAGGCGGTCAAATCGCTCACCGATGGGAACCGCGGCGTGGAAGTATCCGTCGAAGCGCTCGGCATCGCCGAGACGATCCAGAACTCGGTCGACTGCCTCGCGAAAGGCGGACAGCACCTGCAGGCCGGACTGACTACCTCCGAAGAGGAAGGCGAGGTGGCGCTGCCGGTCGATAACATCGTCTGGGACGAGCGGGATTTCCACGGCACGTACGGAATGCCACCCCACGAGTACGACGACATCTTCCGGATGATGGACAGCGGCAAGATCGAACCCGGAAAGATCGTCTCCGAAACCTGTAGCCTCGGTGATGTACCGAACGTGATGGAACGCCTCGGCGACTTCGACACCATGGGGATTCCGGTCTGTACCGAGTTCTGAACACGGGAGTGTCCGAGTCCTGCGTCCACTCTCGGAAGTCGCGACCTGGCTGCGTTGAGCAGTGCCGACGACCTGCTTCGCCGGGCAGAATCGGAGATCAGCGATTCGATTCTCGCGGCGCGAATCCTGAGCGACGTAAATTGATCTGCCGCATTCGGTGGGAAGCGTAAACGGATACCTGCGAATAAGTTACCAACAGAGCAGTGTAGTCGGTAGAATTTTACTCCGACCGCCAGAATAGGGAGGTATGGCAGATAGCGAACGGACGGGAGCGGAGTTGTTCGTCGAGACGCTGGAACAGTACGGCGTCACCCACCTCTTCGGGAACCCGGGGACGACGGAGCTACCCATCGTCCACGCGACGGAAGACAGCGATATCGAGTATATCCTGGGCTTGCACGAGGACATCGCCACGGGGATGGCGAGCGGATACGCGAGCACGCGGCGGTATCACGCCCACCACGAAGACGAACCAATCGGTGAGAGCGACGTGATGCCGCTTGGGGTTGCTAATCTCCACCTCTCGGCCGGGCTGGCGCACGGACTCGGAAACGTCTATGCCGCCTCGGTCGCCGGCGCGCCGGTGCTCATCACGGCTGGAATCCACAGCACCGACTTTCGCCACGAGGAGCCGATTCTCCACGGCGACCTCGTCGAGATGATCGACCAGTTCACCAAATGGGCCGACGAGGTCCGAAACGTCGAAGCTATGCCGGCGATGCTCCGGCGGGCGGTGCGGACGGCGCTCACTCCGCCGACCGGACCTGTCTTTCTCGCGCTCCCGCTGGATCAGATGCTCGCGGAGACCGACGCCGAGCCCGAACGACTCGGAACGATCCCCGACGGCGGCCGCGGTGATCCGGGTCAAATCGCGCGGGCCGCGGATCTGCTCTCCGAAGGCGACGATATCGCGATGGTACTCGGTGATGGCGTTGCTCGCTCCGGCCGAGATGGCGTCGAGGATGCCGTCTCGCTGGCCGAGGCCGTCGGTGCACGCGTCCACGGCGAAATTCTCGCCTGCGAGGTCAATTTCCCGACCGATCACGACCAGTGGGTTTCCTACATCCCGCCGGACGAGAACCTCGCTCGGACGCTCATGAGCGCGGACGTGCTCCTGCAGATCGGCTGTTCGACCAACACGACGCTGGTCCGCCACGACAACGATCTGATCCCCCCGGAGACGACCTGTATCGACATCAGCGACGACGCCTGGCAGATCGGAAAAAACCAGCCCGCCGACGCCGCCGTTATCGGTGATCCCGGGCGCGTCATGTCCGAACTCACGGACATTCTTGCACAGGATCTCTCGGAATCAACCCGCGAAAGCCGTCTCGAATCTGTCGCCGCCCGCCGGGAGTTCGTCGGCGCGAAGATGGCGGGCATGGGCGAGGGTACCGCCACGGACGATCCTCGCGCGTCGAAAGCACAACTGGTCGACGCGATGGAGGAAGTCGCCGGTGACGCCTATATCGTCGACGAGGGTGTCACCTCGAAATACGCGATGTTGACTCGCTGGAGCCTCGAACCCGACCAGTACATCTCGAACAAGGGCGGCGGACTGGGCTATGGGCTGCCGGCTTCCGTCGGCGCGGCCGCTGCGGAGGGTATGCAGGACGACCCCCGAGATGTCGTCGGCTTCATCGGCGACGGGTCGTACCTCTACTACCCGCAGTCGGTGTACTCGGCAGTTCGTCACGACCTCGATCTGACGGTCGTGGTCCCCGACAACCGCAACTACCGGATTCTCAAAGACAACACACTCGATATCATGGGCGGCGACGAGGGCGACTACGACTTCGTCGGCATGGATTTCGATCCGCCGGTCGACCTCCCGAAAAACGCCGAAAGCCACGGCGCGCGCGGTCATCTCGTCGAATCACCCGACGAAATCGCCTCGACGTTTGCCGAGGCACTCGACAGCGAGGGGACCGACGTGCTTGACGTGCTCGTACACGACTGATCTGTCGAGTGATCGTTTTTCGCTCGGCTTGGCCGCTGAAACCATAGTGCGCAGATACGCTGATTCCACGCGAAGACAGATTTTCGCACCCGCTCGCCAGCAGTTTCTGCGTTGGCGTTGCCGAAACAATCGAGTTCTGTGATCTAAGCAATGTTTCACGAGACCAGCGAGCGGGAACTGGATCAGTTTTGATCAATTCGTTGTAACGCAATCTGTTCGGCAGTGTCTTTCGTAGACGCCGGGTCCGTTGTGATTTCGATCTCTGAAACCCACTTGATGCTTTCCCAGCAGTCACTCCCAGCTCCCGTTGGTATCAATCGCGCTGGACCACCGTGTTCTTGAGGAAGCGGCTCCCCGTCGAGTTCGATGGCGAGAACCGAGCTGCTGAGTCGATCCAGTCGGAACGAACACGCATAGTCTCCGTC
>JBLGCM010000070.1:0-6819 GCA_047617345.1 Natronomonas sp.
TCCAGTGGATTCCGCCGCACCTCGACGGTCATCTCACTGCGCGGCGACGGCGAGACGGGCCGAGGCGAAGACGTGACCTACGACAACGAACCGCACTACGAACTCGCCGAGGCCGAACCGGAGTTACCGCTCGTGGCGGTGGAGACGTTCGGTGAGTTCTCGGAGCTGATCGGTGAACTCGATCTGTTCGTCGGCGACGGTCCGAAAGATCCGATCTATCGCTCCTACCGCCGGTGGGGGTTCGAGAGCGCAGCGCTCGATTTGGCACTGAAGCAGGCCGGGACCCATCTCGCCGCTCGATTCGATGCGGAGTACTCGCCGGTGCGGTTCATCGCGAGTACGCGACTCGGCGAACCCCCGACTATCGACCGCGTCGAGCAGCTACTCGCGGACAATCCCGACCTGGAGTTCAAGCTCGATCCGACCGACGAGTGGACAACAGCACTGGCCGAGAAACTCGCCGAAACCGGGGCCGTGCGCACGCTCGATCTGAAAGGCGTCTACGAGGGAACCGACGTGGACCAAGCCGGCGACCCGGGGCTGTACGAACTACTGTTGGAGCGGTTTCCCGAGGCGATCATCGAAGACCCCGACCTGACCGACCAGACCCGCCCGCTGTTCGACGGCGAGGAAGACCGGGTCGCCTGGGACGCACCGATCACCGGCGTGCAGTCGGTCGAAGCTCTCCCGTGGGAACCCAGCTATCTCAATATCAAGCCCTCCCGCTTTGGCTCGGTGAAATCGGTGCTCGCGACCGTCGAATACTGTCAGGAACACTCGATCACGATGTACGGCGGCGGCCAGTTCGAGTTGGGTGTCGGTCGCCAGCATCTCCACGCGCTGGCGTCGCTGTTCTATCCCGACGCGCCGAACGACGTCGCGCCGCGGGAATACAACGATCCGGATCCGGATCCCGACCTCCCCCGGAGTCCGCTCGAAACGCCCACTGAACCGATCGGTTTCGAGTGGGCACACAGTCGCGGACGACCGGACAGTTAAGCGGACCGTTTACCACAGGACAAAACGTGAAACGAGGGAGAGAGTGAGTGAATCCCAACGAACCCGCCGGAAGCGAGTAGTGCCCGCCGAGACTGCGTCAAAGCGCTGTTTGAGCCTCCGGGAACTCCTTTTAGTTGGCGGACGGACTGAGTAGTATGAACGAACGAATTGGTCCCGTAAAGTCCCTCTCAACGCTGTCCAGGGCCGCCTTCGGGGCGGTCGAACGAGTCGGATTCTGGGGAAGTGTCCTCCTGCCAGCCACCTACTTCCCCGTCCTCTACAGTCTCGACGGGCCGACGAAACTGCTCACCCTGACGGCACTGGTTGTGCTGAACGTCGTGTGTCTACTGCTCGGGCGGCGGTACAGGACCTGACGATGGCACAGAAACACTCGGAGAGTACGAGTCGTGCGGACCTCCCTCCGAAAGGCCAACAGCTACTGCGCTATCTCGAGAGCGAAGTCGACGACGAGTGCTATCTCAAGAGTCGGTTCGTCGCCAGAGAGATCGATCTCTCCGCCAAGGAAATCGGCGCGATGATGAGCAGATTGCAGGACGAACCCGTTGGACTGACCGTCGAGAAGTGGAGCTATACGAACGGCACGACGTGGCGAGTCACACGCGAGTAGCTGTCAGTCGAGAGTCGGACGATAAAACGAAAAATTCAGTCGTCTTCAGTCGTCGGCGGGTACTTCGGCCGACTCCTCTTCGACATAGTTCTCTTCGATGAACTCCTCGTCGATCCGGTTCAGTTCGTCTCTCGGCAGCGTCGAGAGCAGTTCCCAGCCGATATCGAGCGTCTCGTCGATGTCGCGGTTGGTGTCGTACCCCTGCTCGACGAACTCTTCTTCGAAGCGGTCCGCGAAGTCGAGATACTTGTTGTCGCGGTCGCTGAGCGCCTCGCGGCCGACGATGTTCACGAGGTCGCGAAGGTCCTCACCCTCGGCGTAGGCGGCGTAGATCTGGTCGGAGACATCGCCGTGATCGCCGCGGGTCAGTCCCTCGCCGATCCCGTCGTCCATCAGCCGTGAGAGGCTCGGCAGGACGTTGATCGGCGGTTGGAGACCCTGGCTGTTGAGGTCTCGGTCCACGAGGATCTGACCTTCGGTGATGTACCCGGTCAGGTCCGGAATCGGGTGCGTGATGTCGTCGCTGGGCATCGTCAGAATCGGGATCTGCGTGACAGAGCCCTCCTGACCCTTGATCCGGCCCGCGCGTTCGTACAGCGAGGCGAGGTCGGTGTACATGTATCCCGGATATCCACGACGGCCCGGGACCTCCTCGCGCGCCGCACCGATCTCACGCAGGGCCTCACAGTAGTTGGTCATGTCCGTCAGGATGACCAGCACGTGATAGCCCTTGTCGAAGGCCAGGTACTCGGCAGTGGTGAGTGCGAGTCGCGGCGTGACCGTCCGCTCGACTGCGGGGTCGTCCGCGAGGTTCATGAAGACCACCGAGCGTTCCAGCGCGCCGGTTCGCTCGAAGTCGTCCATGAACTCGTTCGCCTCCTCGGCGGTGATTCCCATCGCGCCGAAGATCACTGCGAACTCGCTGTCTTCTTCCTCACCCTCGCTGTCTTCTTCCTCCGGCACGGTCGCCTGTCGAGCGATCTGCAGGGCCAGGTCGTTGTGCGGGAGGCCCGAACCCGAGAAGATCGGGAGCTTCTGACCTCGGACCAGCGTGTTCATGCCGTCGATGGCGGAGACGCCGGTCTGGATGAACTCCTCGGGGTACTCCCGGGAGTAGGGGTTGATTGCTGCACCGACGATGTCTCGGCGTTCGTCCGGAACGATGTCCGGGCCGTCGTCGATGGGATTACCCGAACCGTCCAGCACCCGCCCGAGCAGGTCCTCGGTGACGGGCATCTTCATGGTCTCGCCGAGGAACCGAACCGACGATTTGCGGTCGATGCCGCCGGTTCCCTCGAAGGTCTGGATGGCAACGGTGCCACTCGAAGAGTCGAGCACCTGTCCGCGGCGTACCTCGCCGTCGGCGGTCTCGATCTCGACGATTTCGTCGTAGCCGACCGGCTCGTCAACCTCGGCGAAGACCAGCGGTCCGCTGATTTCCGTGATAGTTTGGTATTCTTTCATTGTTAGTAGAGTGCGCGGAGCTGTTCTGTGATGTCGTCTTCGAGTTCCTCGACGAACGCCTCGGCCTCGTCGTCCGGCGTCGTGCCGATCCGGTTCAGCCGCGGCAGCGCGTCGATGTCGGTGATTTCGTCGACCGGGACGCCAGCGTCGAGGGCCTCGAAGGCCTCGTCGTTGAACGTCTTGATCGCGCCGAGGATCTGGTAGGTCTTCTCCGGCGGACAGTATCGGTCGACATCGTGCAGGGCGTTCTGCTGCAGCCACGCCTCCTTGAGGAAGCGGGCCACCTCGAGGGTGAGCTGCTGGTCTTCTGGCAGCGCGTCCTTGCCGACGAGCTGAACGATCTCCTGTAGTTCGCCTTCCTCGTCAAGCACGTCGATTGCCCACTGGCGCTGTTCGGGCCAGTCGTCGGCGACGTTCTCGACGAACCACGGGTCGAGCTGATCGCGGTACAGCGAATAGGACTCGTCCCAGTTGATCGCCGGGAAGTGTCGCCGTTCCGCGAGGTCTGCGTCAAGCGCCCAGAAGGTCTTGACGATCCGCAGCGTGTTCTGGGTCACCGGCTCCGAGAAGTCACCGCCCGGGGGACTGACTGCGCCGATTGCCGAAACGGAGCCCTCCGTGCCGTTGATGTTCTCGAAGTAGCCGGCCCGCTCGTAGAACTCGCTGAGCCGTGCTGCGAGGTAGGCCGGATACCCCTCCTCACCGGGCATCTCTTCGAGTCGGCTCGAAATCTCTCGCATGGCCTCGGCCCACCGCGAGGTGGAGTCGGCCATCAGCGCCACGTCGTAGCCCATGTCGCGGTAGTGTTCCGCGATGGTGATTCCCGTGTAGACACAGGACTCACGCGCCGCGACGGGCATGTTCGACGTGTTCGCGATGAGGCAGGTGCGAGCCATCAGCGCGTTGCCGGTCTGCGGGTCGGGCAGATCCGGGAAGTCGTCGATGACCTCGGTCATCTCGTTGCCACGCTCGCCACAGCCGATGTAAACGACGATATCGGCGTCCGCGAACTTCGCCAGCGACTGCTGGGCGACCGTTTTCCCAGATCCGAACGGACCGGGAATCGCGGCCGTCCCGCCTTTTGCGAGCGGGAACAGGCCGTCGAGGATACGCTGTCCCGACGTGAGCGGTTCGGTCGGAGTCTGCTTGTTTTCGGTCGGTCGGGCCTCTCGGACCGGCCACTCCTGGCGCATCTGGATCTCGTCGCCGGTTTCCAGTTCGGCGACCGACTCCTCGACGGTGAAGTTGCCGGACTCGATGGAGACGACCTCTGCGGTCTCCTCGTCTTCGAGCGTGTCCGGCGGGACCATCACCTTGTGGTCGATACTCGGCGTCTCCGGGACGGAACCGACGATATCGCCGTTACCGACCTCGTCGCCTTCTTCGACTTCTGGAGTGAACTCCCAGGTCTTTTCGAGGTCGATCCCCGGCGCATCGACCCCGCGGTCGAGAAACGCCGAGCCCATCTTCTCTTCGAGGACGTCGAGCGGGCGCTGGACACCATCGTAGATGGAGTCGAGCATACCCGGACCGAGGTCCACGGAAAGCGGCGCGCCCGTCGATTCGACGGGTTCACCCGGGGAAACACCGGACGTCTCCTCGTACACCTGAATCGTGGTCAGGTTCCCTTCGATTTCGATAACTTCGCCCATCAGCCCCTCGTGACCGACGTAGACAACGTCGTTCATCCGCGCGTCCAGATCCGTCGCGGTCACGACAGGGCCACTGACGCTTTCGATGATGCCGTCTTCACGGACATCGGATTCTGTTGCTTTACTCATTAGTATCTTCCTCCATCAGATCGATTCCGATTGCTCGCTTGATCTGTTCGCGCAAGCCGCTGCTGCCCGCTCCGCCGCCGAGTGTCACCACGACCGGTTCCACGCTCGTCTCGACGTCCTGGCGAACACCTCGGGAGAGGTGGTCCAGATCGTCGTTGTGCATCACGACGATTCCGACGCCGTCGTCCGCGAGCGTCTCTTCGACCGCATCGTCGAGGCGCTCGGCCTTCTCTGCTTCGGGGACGTTCTGGAACTTGCGGACGCCGGCGAGTCGAAAGCCGGTCGTGAACTCGGGACTGCCGACGACTGCGATTTCCTGGCTCATATTACCACCAGTTCCTCCTCGATTTCCTCGACTGAGAGACCGACCTCTCGGCCCCGGGCGATCGCCCGGACGTTCTCGATTTCGCGCTCTTTGGCGAGAATGTACGACAGCGCCGAGCAGATCGAGATCGGATGCGAGTACGAGAGCGTATCCGAGTACTCGAGCAGCGCCGCGTCCAGTGCCTGCTCGAAGGCACTCAGACTCTCGGCCTCGTTGAGATCTGCCAGCGCATTCGAGAGATCATCACCATAGGAGCTGTCGCGGATGTGCTCGACGAGGTCGTCGAAACTGCCGACCAGTTGCCGGAGCTCGCCTTCCTTGAAGAGTTTGCCGCCCTCGATGTAGTACTCCTCCGGGTCGAGATCCGTCCCGGTCCGCGAGAGCCGAAGCGCGTTCCGGATGTTCCGGAAATCGATTTCGGCCTGCAGAACCTCGACGTACAGCCCCTTCGGGCTGTTGGGGTTCAACAGGACCGTGTTCACGTCGTCCAGCAGGTGTTCGTAGAACGTCTTGTCGATGGCGTTTTCCAGCGGGACGAGTACGTCCTGTTCCTCGAAATCCTCGTAGGCCGCTTCCAGCCCTTCCTCGAAGATCGTGCCGCCGAGGAGTTCGACGACCTCTTCGATGGAGCCAGCGCCGGCCAGCGAGTCAAGCAGTTGGTCGTCGAACTCGCCGGCTCGGATGAAGTCGGTCTCGATCTCGTCGGGACTCGCTCCGGAGTAGACGCCGCGGATCGCCGTCTTGGCGTTCCAGGCGTCGAACTTCCGGAGGTAGTTCGCGATCAGATCGTGTAACTCGCCGTCCGCCCAGTCGAGCAGATCGTGGAAGTGTTTGGCGAGATTGCGGTTGAGGGCGTACTCGATGAGGTCGACGCCGCTGTGGCGGGCCCCGAGGTCGTTCATCTCGGCTTCGTACTCGGTTTCCTCCATATAGCGGGCAATCTCACCGGTACCCATCCTGACCAGCTTGCGATAGTCCTCCTCTGCGAACAGCGCTGCTCGGCGCGAGCGGACGCGGGCGTTCACGTACTCGGGGTTGGAACTACCTGTCGCGCTCATTGCTCGAACAGTCTGTCACTTATTTCACGGAGATTGTTCTCCCAGACTTCGTCGAGGATCGAATCGAACGTGTTCTTGACCCGAACGCGGGACTCGTCGCTTTCGGCGACCACGCCGCCGAGACAGTCGTACTCGCCGGCATACTCGTAGCCGTCGTACTCTTCGAGCAGGTCTTCGAGCAGTTCCCGGTCGTCGGCCCGGCCGTAGACCTGTACCGACGACGCGTCGTCGAACTCCTCGGCGGTCGCGTCGAGCAACGCCGCCGTCAGTTTCTCGCGCTGATCGCCGGACAGCTCCGCGACCTCCTGTTCGATATCGTCGCGAACCGACTGGAGGACCTCTCGTCGGGCCTCCAGCCGAGCCTGCTTGGCTTCGAGCTTTGCGCTCGATAGTTTCTGCTCGCGCTCCTGCTCGATGGTCCGCTCGGCATCGGCGAGAATCTCCTCTCGGATCTCCTCGGCGTCGGACTCTGCCTCGGCGACGATCTCCTCGGCCTCGGCATCCGCTTCGTCGCGGATTTCGTCCGCACGCGCGCGGGCCTGTTCTCTGATGTCCTCGACAACT
>JBLGCM010000071.1:0-6766 GCA_047617345.1 Natronomonas sp.
CTAAGAGTAGCACGACGACGGCGGCGTCTGCCGGCGCGCTGATCAGCAAGATCGGAAAGAGTGCGTACACCGAGAAGCCGAGCGCGACGACCGGCTTGAGCCCGACGGATTCGGCCAGTTTCGCTGCGAGGGGCATCGAAATCAGCGCGATCAGCATTTCGACGGCCAGCAATACCCCGAAAAACGCCTCCGGCGAGAGCGAGAGCCCGCCGATATCGAGACCGACCCGCAGGAAGTCGGTGACGACGATCACGAAAAAGACGTAGACCATGCCGTTGCCAAATCGGACGAGCGTGTCGGCGACCAGCAGCGGCCGCATCTCCGAGGGAAGAGCTCTGAGGTCGGCGACGATCTCCTCGATACCCTCGAAGGACTTTCCGATCGAGGTGTCCTGTGGCTCGTAGAGGTAGTGCTGGGTCGTCGTCGCGAGTAGCGCGAAGACGACGGCGACGGCGAGGATGACCTGGAAGCCGACGGCGAAGTCGACGATCACGGTGAGCACGCCCGCGGCGAGAAGCGGTCCGATCAGGAAGGCGGTCCGCCTGAAGACTTCGGTGCTTGCGAACCCGCGGGCGAGTCGCGACGGCGGAACGGACTGCTTGACGATTGCGAAGGTCGCGCCGAGGCCGAACGACTTCCAGGCCTGTGCGAGAAAGAGGCCGATAAAGATCCAGAACCACGGTTCGATGGTCGCGCCGAGTACCGACATCGTCCCGAGATTCGGCGCGACAAGCCAGACGAGAAAGCCCGCCGTCGAGCACAGTCCAAAGAGCGTCAGCGCGAGCCGCGAGCCGATCCGGTCGGAGAGCCTGCCGCCGGGATAAGGGTAGGCCGCGCCGACGATGTTGCCGGCCGTCCCGAACAGTCCGATTGCGAACGAACTCGCGCCCAAGACTTCCATATACTGCGGGATATACCGGTTGGTCATCTGGAAAGACAGGCTAAAGGCGAACATCGCAATCGAGAGCACCAACACGTCGCGCTCGAAGGACAGAAACTGCCGGAATGGAGCGAGAAGACTTGAGTGCTCGGGCTCCTCAGCGGCCGTCATACTCCCCCCGTCGTGACGGCCGCGCTTGAGATGGGTCTATCCCGCTCATACTCCCCCCTTGTCCAGCGATACCTAAACCAGTTGTCCCGCCTGCCCTCGGCTCCAAAGCTTCGCTCGCTGGCACGATGCTCCAAACTAAACACTACCCTCGAAAGCATACTAAAATATAAGATATTGAAGAAACAATAGGCAGTCGAGATATCATGGACCGAAGAAAATTCATCACTGCAATCGGTGCGAGTACCGCTGTGGCAGTAGCCGGGTGCAGCGACGGAGGCTCGTCGAACGGGGGCGGCGGTGGAGGTAACGACGCAGACACGAGTAGTCCCACTGCGATCGTGGAGTCATTCTATGAGGCGTCAGACGAGGTCGATGAAGACGCCAGTACGGATGAGATACTCGACGCAGTCGACCCGTATCTGCACAGCGCGTCACCATTTCCAGACGTGATCAGAGAATCAGAAGACTCAGACGACTCGCAAACCCGCTCGCTCGAGAGTATCAGCACCGAAATCATCGAAGAAAATGTCGACGAAAGCGCCCTCAACAATCAGTATGGCCTCAGTTTCTTCGATGTCTCGGAGGACGATGTCGCAGCCGTCGCGGAAGAAAACGCGATTGTCGAAGGGCAACTCTCCTACGACAACGGGGACGACCAGCAGGTTCAACACATTACTGCGACCGAGGGCGGCGATTGGTTGCTCGTCCTCTAGCGGACCGGTCCGCGCTCTTTAACATCGAATGCTGGAGTTCGACGGGGTTGGGTGTGCAGTTTCGGACACGCAGTAAATCAGTCACACAGGATCACTCGATCCGTAAGTCAGCCCGTATGGAAGCGATTAAAAATGCTGTCATGAGCCGTCTGTACCCCTCGTGAGTCGACCGTAGCGATCCCGAGTCGTCGGACCCGACCGGTCAGCTATTATAAACGCTCTTGAGTCTCTCCGTTCGGGTTCCGAGTATGCCACGCCGCTCGACCCAGCCACGACCGGACGCTGTGATCGACTCACTTCCGCTGACCGACGGCGCCTGCGAACTGGCCCGGTTCGATCAGCCTCGGGGCCCCGAGACGACGATGGCTGTCATCTCTGATCCGCATCTGAGCGGGACGGCCCGCGGCACGATCAAAATGTTTCACCGGAGCAAACAGCGATTGGAGACGGCACTCGACGACGCTGCGGCCCGCGGCGCGGATCTGACGGTTCTGGCCGGTGATATCACGAAAGACGGGGAGCGAGCGGAGTACGAACTGGCGACGGAACTACTGCGTGGCCGACCCACTCCGATAATCGCCGTCCCGGGCAATCACGACGTGGCTTACGACGGCGACCGCGGGCCGATCCCGGACGGCAACGCCTTTGCGGCATGGCGCGGCCGGGATGCCTTCCCGCGGACGCAGTCGGTCGGCGGCCTCGAACTGCTCGCACTGGATAGTACCCGAACCGACGGCACGACGAAAGTCGGTGGCGCGTTGACGACCACATCGCGGAAGTGGCTCAGTTCCCTCTCGGAGCCATCGGGACCGCGGATCGCCGTCTGTCACCATCCGCTCGGCCCCGTTCCCGAACCGCTCGGTGGCGTCCTTCCGGAACGATCCTATCGGCTGGCGAACTCGCGGGTGACCGCCGACGAACTCGCCTCGACCGGGACCGACCTCGTTCTCTCGGGCCACGTTCACTGGCCGTACGTGGAGAGCTACCGCGGCCTCACAGTCGCGGGCGCGCCCAGCGTCTCCTCGTTCCCGCCCGCGTACGTTCTCGTTGAGATCGGTCCGGCGGGAACGACGGTGTCACTCGTTCCGGTGGCGGGAAAAGCGGGACTGATCGAGGCGTACGAGTTTGCGCTCGAAGACGACAACAGAGGCGACGCGATTCGGGAGGCGGTATCGACGGGATACTTCGATTCGCTTCTCGACCGACCGACTCCGACAGCGGCCGATTCAGTCTCCGGCGTCCTCTGATTCGTCTCCGTCGACGCTCTTCTCGACGGTTTTCTCGACCGTTTCTTCGACTGTCTCCGCGACGGCCTCTTCCATCGTCTGCTCGACCGTCTCTTCGACTGTCTCTGCGACGGTGTCCTCGACTTTCCCTTCGACGGTCTTCTCGACGGTCTCCTCGACGGTGTCTTCGACTTTCCCCTCCACGGTCTGCTCGACTGTCTGTTCGACAGTATCTTCGACCGTGTCTTCGACGGTTTCGGCGACTGTCTTTTCAACTGTCTGTTCGACAGTTCCTTCGACGGTCTCGCCGACTGTTTCCTCAACTGTCTCGCCGACGGCCCCCTCGACTGTCTCACCCACGCTTTCCTCGACTTGTTTCTCGACCGCTTCGCCGACCGTCTTCTCGACGGACTCGCTGACGCTGGATTGAACCTCTTTCTCGACGGCTTTGCCGACGGTTTCGTTGACCGAGTCGTCGACCTGCTTTTCGACGCTTTTCTCGACGGTTTCCTCGACGGTTCGCGTCATCCACTCGGGGTCGAACCGGCCCATCTTCCAGACGACGTGCAGCGTGTAGGAGAGGATAATCCCGACGCCGAAGGCAATCCCCGTCGACTGCCCGACGACAGCCATCATCACGAGTGCGACGAGCAACAAAATCCCATACCCCAGATCGACGCCCATATCGACTCTCGACGGATCCATACCCGTCTTTCGCCGGCCGGGGGTTAATCCGTTCCGAAATTAGAGACTCAGCGCCAGCAGAACCGTCACCGCGGCACTCAACACGAGCACCGTCGTCCCGATGCCTGCCCGCAGGTACAACCGCGAGACTCCGCCGCCGTCCGGCGTCGATTCGCCGACAAACTCGGGCCTGATCCCGTCGGGAAGCCAGCGAGTCCCGCGCTCGACCGCTCGGACGGGATGCGCGCTGATCCAGTAACAGGTCTCGACGAACCGGACCGCCGCCCGGTCGACCGCGGCGAACAGTTCGGTCGTGCCGTAGATGCCCGCCTTCCCGGTGTAGTAGACCAGGGGATTGACGATCACGTCGAAATCGGGGACGTGGCCGAGCTTCGAGAGCGGCTTTCTGATGAGCACGAAGGCGGGCACGCTGACGAGAATCAGCGCCGCGGATTCGGTGAGGTGGCCCGTGCTGTAGGGGTGCAGGTCGTGAACGTGAAACCCTGCCACCTCCGGGGCGACCAGACCGACGGCGAACTCCCACCCGCCCGGCAGTCCGAAGGCCAGACAGGCCCCACCGACGGCGAACATCGCGGCCGTCTGTCCCCACTTGGCGTCTCTCACGCTCCCGTCGTACGTGCCGTGGAGGAAGGCGTAGTAGCCCAGTTTGATAAAGGAGAGGAGTGTCCCGACCGCGCCGACCAAAAGCAGTATCCAGACCGGCGAGGTTCCGAAGGCGTGGTACTCGTGAGACGCGGTCAACACCGCCCCTTTGCTCACGAAGCCGTTGAACGGCGGCGTCGCCGTGATCGACAGCGCGCCGAGGAGATAGGCAATCGCTGTCAGCGGCATCTCCCGCCACAGTCCCCCGAGGTCGTACAGATCCTCGATGCCGGTCCGATAGATGACGACCCCGACGGCCATGAACAGCAGTGCCTTGAACAGGATATTGTTGAAAGCGTGCATGATCGCGCCGATGCCGCCTTTCTTCGTGACCGTCAACAGACCGATGCCGGCGATCATATAGCCCAGCTGAGCCATGATGTGATAGGACAGCAGCGCGCGCATGTCGTGTTGAAACAGCGCGAAGGCCGCGCCGTAGACGGCCATCGCCCCGCCCATGTACGCGAGCAGGATGCTCCCGTCGGGGAACGTCTGCAGGAGAACGTACGCGCCCGTCTTGGTCGTAAACACCGAGAGGAACACCGACGCGGCGATGTGCGGCCGCGGGTACGTGTCTGGCAGCCAGGTGTGCAGGCCGATAAAGCCGCAGTTGATTCCGATACCGGCCGCGGCGAGGATCATCGGCATGTCCGCCTCGATGCCGATGGCTGCCAGCGGGGCCGCGCCGCCGACGCCGATGCCGCCGTCGATGAGCAGGCCGCCGCCGACGGCGAGATGCCAGACGATGGCGAACAGAAACAGGCTCCCCCCGATGCCGTGTGCGAGGGCGTATCGGTAGCCCGCACGGACGGCCTCGCCGCCGTGGTGCCAGACCAGCAGCGTGCTCGTCACGGCCATGAACTCCCACCAGGCGATCAGCGAGACCCAGTCGCCGGCGAAGATAACGCCCGCCGTCGATCCGACGTAGGAGAGCGCGAGCGCGGTCATCAGCTTCGGCGCGTCGCTGCTGTAGGCGTAGACGACCGCCGCGGTAGCGAGAATCCCCGCTGCGAGCGCGACCAGTTGCGAGAGGCCGTCGATCTGCAGGAATACCGTCTCGAAGCCGAGGAAGTTGATCTCCCAGAAGTTCCCGTCCGGCGCGAACAGCGCAACCGCGAGTATCCAGAGCGTGCTCAGCGCGCCGATCGCGTGGCCGGGGAGTCGCGGAAGCAGCGCCACGGCAAGCGCCGCGGCCAGCACGACGAACGCCGGCGGAACGACGGTCAGAAACTCCGTCATAGGCTCACCTCCAGGCCGGTCGCGCGTTCAGCTACGGCGGTCACCAGATCGAGGAAGCCGACCTGACCCGGGATGACGCCGAGGACCACCGCGCCGGTGACGACGACGGTGATCGGCATCAGGATGAGCCACGTGCTCTCCTCGCGGGGCGAACGGCGGTCCCACCCGCCCGCTGGCGGGCCGCCGTGGTGATGGTCGTGATCTGCCTCCTCGTGGGCCTCCTCGCTGACGTGGTATTCGTCGTGTCCCTCGGCGCTCGCTTTTTCGTGGCCGCCGTCCGCGGCGACGTCTTCCCCACCGCGCTCGAAGGTCTTGCCGCCAATCGGGAACTCGACGAGCGGCTTGGCGTCGTATTCGTCTTCGCCCTCGAAGAAGGCGGTGTAGACGACCGGCCAGAAGTATGCGATGTTCATCACACCCGAGACGATCAACGCCAGTGCGAAGATGGCTCCCGCCGCGGTCGGCTCGTAGGCGTAACTGGCGTCGGTCATCCCGACCGCGCCGATCAGCATGTAGAACTTCGAGACGAAGCCGGCGACGAACGGGATACCGGCCATCCCCGCCGCGGCGACGGTAAAGGCGGTCATCGTCAGCGGCATCCGCTTGCCGATGCCCGCCATGTTCGAGATGTAATCCGTGTGCGTCTCGACGTGGATCGCGCCGGCACAGAAAAACAGCGTGAGCTTCATGAACGCGTGTGCGGGGATGTGCAACAGTCCGCCGGTGATCCCGGCCGGCGAGAGCAAGGCAACGCCCATGATGATGTAGGAGAGTTGACTCGCCGTCGAATACGCCAGTCGGCGCTTGAGGTGGTCTTTTCGGAGAGCGATGAACGACGCCAGCAGGAAGCTGATCGCCGCCAGCCCGCCCAGCGCGATGTGCATATCCAGCGCGGCGGTCAGATCGGGCCCGTAGACGTCCAAGACGACCCGTGAGACGCCGAATGCGCCGGATTTGACGACCGCTACGGCGTGCAGCAGTCCCGAGACGGGCGTCGGCGCGACCATCGCGTCCGGCAGCCACGAGTGCAGCGGCATGATCGCCGCTTTCGTCCCGAACCCGAGTGCGAGCATGCCGAAGGCGAGCATAACGACCGGCTCACTGACGACGCTTCCCTGATAGACCGCCATCAGCGGCTCGCCGATCTCGCCGAAGGTCACCGTCGCGGTGCTCTCACCGGCGGCCACGCC
>JBLGCM010000072.1:0-6765 GCA_047617345.1 Natronomonas sp.
TGCGCCGCGACGACCCCTACGGCTACTACCCGGAGGTCGATTTCGACGTCATCACCGACGATGGCTGCGACAACTTCTCTCGGGCGCTCGTGCGCCTGGAGGAGATGCGCCAGTCCGCCCGGATCATCGAGCAGTGTGTCGACGCGCTCGAAGCGTATCCGGAAGAGGAGCGGGAGATCCAGGCCAACGTCCCGCGAACGCTCAAGCCCGATCCAGACACGGAGATTTACAAGGCCGTCGAGGCCGCGAAGGGCGAACTCGGGATCTACATCCGCGCCGACGGGACGGACAAGCCGGCCCGGTTCAAGATCCGCAGCCCAGCGTTCTGTAACCTCCAGTCACTCGAGATCATGGCCGAAGGCGAGTACGTTCCCGACATGGTCGCGGCGCTTGGCAGCCTCGACATCGTCCTCGGGGAGGTGGACCGATGACGCTGCCTGGCACGATCAGCGACCTGCTCGGCATCGACGGACTGATCGGCACTGTCATCGGTGCATTCCTCGGCGCCGCGCTGATCGGGACGATCATGCTCACCAACGCCGCGCTCGCGGGGCCGTGGGCCAAACGAAAGATCACCGCCGCCTTCACCGACCGGATCTCTGTCAACAAGTTCGGTCCCGGCGGCATCGGGATCATCATCCCCGACGCCGTCCGACTGCTCTCGAAGGAGTTGATCGTTCCCGAGGGCGTCGACCGACCGGCGTGGGACATCGCCCCGGTCGTGCTGGTCTTCTCTGCGCTGCTTGGCTTTGCGGTCATCCCGATGGGCAGCGGCATCCATCTCGCCGATCCATCAGTCGGATTGATCTTCGTCTTCGCCGTTGCCTCTATCGCCTCGGTGAGTCTGGTGATGGCCGGCTACGCCTCGAACAACAAGTACTCCTTTCTCGGCGGACTGCGCGCCGTGGCGCAGAACCTCGCCTACGAGATTCCGCTGATCCTGACCGGCCTGTCGGTCGTGCTCTTCGCCGGATCGCTGCAGATGAGCGAGATCGTCGCCGCACAGGCAGAGACGCTGACGCTCGGACCGATCGGGCTTCCGGCGTGGTTCGCGCTCGTCAATCCCTTCGCCTTTGTCCTCTTTATGGTCGCGAACGTCGCGGAGGTCGGACGGAACCCCTTCGACATTCCCGAAGCGCCGACGGAGATCGTCGCCGGCTTCCAGACCGAGTACTCCTCGGTGTATTTCGTCCTGCTGTATCTCGGAGAGTTCGTCCACATCTTCCTCGGCGGCGCGCTGATCGCGACGATTTTCCTGGGCGGGCCGGCCGCGCCGGTGGCCGCGCTGAGCATCGTCCCCGGGTTCGTCTGGTTTTTGATCAAGATCTGGGGCGTGTTCCTCTTCACCCAGTGGCTCCGGTCGGCGCTGCCGCGGGTCCGGATCGATCAGTTGATCCAGATCGGCTGGAAGGGGATGCTCGTCCTCTCGATTGCGAACCTCTTCCTCACGGCGATCATCGTGGGGGTGCTACCGTCATGAACGTGAATTCAACGACTGAACCCGTCGACGGAGGTGTCGAGGCATGATCGGGATCCTGAAAGGAATGGCGACGACGATGAAACACGCCTTGGACGGGGAGACGTTCACCGTTGCCTACCCGAAAGACGAACCCGAAGTCTCGCCGCGGTTCCGCGGCGTCCACAAGTTCAGCCAGGAGCGGTGTATCTGGTGTCGACAGTGTGAGAACGTCTGTCCGAACGACACCATCCAGATCGTGATGGACGACAAGCGCAACGGCGAACAGTACAACCTCCACATCGGCCAGTGTATCTACTGCCGACTCTGCGAGGAGGTCTGTCCCGTAGAGGCGATCGTCCTCACCCAGAACTTCGAGTTCGTCGCCGACACGAAAGACGAACTCGCGCTCAACAAAGAGGAACTGAAAAACGTCCCGTGGTACAACGACATCGATCCGGTGCAGACGCGCGAACCCGACCGCGAGGCGTGGGTCGGCGAGGGCGACGGCGAAGTCGATTATCAGTGACCTCGCAGATACGTCGGTCGTTCGGCCGCTTCAAACGCCCGTTGTTGTACGTCATGGGGATATTTTACATCGTTGCGGGTATCCTGCATTTCGCCAACCCGGCGTTTTATCTGCAGATCATGCCGCCGTTTCTCCCGGCACCGCTGGCGCTGGTCTACCTCTCGGGGATCGCCGAGATCGTCGTCGGGGTCGGCGTTCTGATCCCGCAGACGCGGCACTACGCCGCGCTGGCGACGGTCGCATTGTTGGTCGCCATCTACCCCGCAAACATCTATATGGCTGTCAGCGGCGTCATGGGCAGTGAGATCGTTCGGTGGGGTCGGCTTCCCTTGCAGGGCGTGTTAGTTCTGTGGGCGCTGTGGTACACGGACACCGACGAATCGGTATAGCCAAACCGCCGCGGTTCGTATCGGAGGATATGATCCAGAATCTCGCGGCGGGACAGTCAGGGATGACGAGCAACGTCTTCCTGGTCGACGGCGAGCGCACAGCGCTGGTCGACGTCGGAATGCAGTTCGACGTCGTGGGCGAAACCAGGGAGTACGTCGACGATATCGACGCCGTCGTGCTGACACACACCCACCCAGACCACGTCGGTAATCTCGGCGACGTGACAGAGGCCTTCGGCGTCGACGTGTGGGGGTACGACTCCGACCAGCCAGGGGTCGACCGCGAAATCGAGGACGAATCAACGGTCGCACTTGGCGACCACTCCTACGAGGCAGTTCACACGCCGGGACACAAAAACGACCACATCTGTCTGTACTCCTCGGCGTCGGGCGCGCTCTTTGCGGGTGATCTGGTCTTCGCCAACGGCGGATTCGGTCGAACTGATCTCGAGGAAGGCAACCGCGAACTGCTGATCGACAGCATCCAGCGACTGCTCGGAACCGTCGACGAGAATCTCACGGAGATGCATCCCGGCCACGGGCCGAGCGTGACGGCGAATCCGGGCCAGGATATCGAACTCGCTCTACAGGCCTCGCAGATGCAGTAAGTTAGGCCTCGAAGGACTCGCCGCACTCGGGACACTCCATCATCGGCCCCGAGTCGGTCATCACGAACGCCAAGTACTCACTCTCTCCGCAGGCGCGACACGGGGCCGCGATGCGGACGTCAGTCGATTCCTGGGGCGCACCGAGCGCGAGCGCGCGAACCGTCTCGTCGGACTCGTTTCGACCCTGCTGGTACTCGCCCGGCGGGAAGCGGATCATCTCCTCCTCGCCGACGGTGACCGTCTCGCTGTCGGCGTCCAATGACTCCTTGTGCTCGAAGGTCGCCTCCCCTTCGAGGATCACGAACGCCTCCTCCTGATCGAGATGGGCGTGCAGGCTGCCCGTGAACTCCTCGCCGGGGTCGAGGACGTAGTAGTTCATCGCGAAATCCGCCGCATCGAGTTGTTCAGAGACGCTCTCGCTGTTCATCGGGTTCGCTTGCGGATCGAGACTGCTGAGGGAGATTGTCTGCATGCAGCGGACAGACGGGCGGATACGTAAAAAGTGTACTGCTGGTTTTGGTTTCGAATCCGACCTCAAAGATCCGGGTCACCAGCCATCCGCGACCGCCAGCAACGCGTCGTAGGCGTCGCCGTACTCGGCCGCGACGGCCTCGGGGTCGTGGCGCTTGTCTGCGGTGAGCGCGGGCAGCGACGTGGTCTCGACCGGATCGGCGAGGTCGATCACCGACGAGACGCGCTCTTCGAGCCGTCCGTGAAAGGATCCTTCGCTCCCGGAAGCGACCGAACAGGCCTTGACGAAGCGCGAGCCGTCGAAGATGCGGGCGCGGCCGGGGTCGACGACCGCCACGGCGTCGGGTTCGATCCCGCGGATCGGCCGGGCAACGTCGCTGTAGGATTCGACGACGGCGCGGTCGGTCGCCTCGATCGACCGGCCGAGTTCGGTCAGCGCCGGAACGTGGGCTCGTTTCATTACCTGATTGAGTTCGCGAACGGAATCGACCACGACCCCGTCCGATAGCGGGAGTTGGTCGCGCGCCGAGTCGGGGAGGTCAGCCTGTCCGTTGATAACGTACTGTTCACCAGCGCGGTCGAGCAGGAACTCCCGCCCCTCCTGGCCGAGCAGACCGCTACCGTCGGCGGGTCGCCAGAGCCGGTGGACGGGGTTGATATCAGACGGGTCGAGACTGCCGGGGCTTGCCGCCGACAGCCGGCGGGCGTCCTTGCCGTAGAGTCTCCCCCGTTCGATAGCGGCGCGGTAGTCGTCGTGGTGAAACCAGTAGTCGTTGCCGGCCCGCGGTTTGAACCCGACCGCCGTCGTCCGGGCGACGAGACCGGTCGAGAAGGTCGTCTTCCCGGCGTCGGTCCGATCCGAGCCGACGACCAGAAGCGTCATCGGGCGAGTCCGTAGTAGCCGGGGTCGGTATCGTCGGCCGGTTCCGCGAAGACGAACTGCTCGCTGTGAGTTATCATCCACGGAATCGCCCAGTCGAGCAGGACGTTTTCGGTCTCGACATCGAGCTCTTCGCCGGGGTCGAGCCCCTGCAACAGTCGGCCAATCTCGTAGACAGTGTACAGTTTGTCCGGATCCAGCACCTCCTCGGGATCCCGGAACGCGAGCGGTCGCAGATCCTCGGCAGACGCTCTGTCAATCGGCATACTGCCCCATAATAGAACGGAACTGGTAAACACTCCGGTCGAGGGGTGACGGTACCCTCGTGTGAAATTCGAAGCACGTCATCGGTGCGGTTGCTGAACATATATGAGTCTGTGGCACCAACAGATATCAATGAGTTGGCTGGGCAGGGTCTCCGTGCTGCAACTCGGGCCCGGAGAGCTCTCGCTTGCGTACTATATTTCGGCGTTCGTTCTGGTGTTGCTCCTCATCGGTTCAGGGCTCGGCCTCTGGCTGATCCGCACGGAATCGGGCGATCAGCCCGTCGATTCCGAGCGGCTGATCAACGCGTTCGACGAACCCGTTGCGGTGCTGGATCCCGAGGACACCGTGTTGCTGGCGAACATCCCGTTCAGGACGATGTTCGGCGGCGAGATCGACGGGAAGTCGGCCGGAGACGTTCTCGAAGACCACCCCGCCGTCGCGGAAGCCGTCGCCGAGAAGACAGAGACGGACGTCGAGTTGGCGTCCGAAGGACAGAAACGGACGTACCGCGTGCTGTTGTATCCCATGGGTCGTCAGCCTCGACCGCCGCGGAAGTGGATCGTTCTACTGCACGACATCACCGACCACCACAACCGACAGGTCGAACTGGAAGCCGAAAACGAACAACTCGAGGAGTTTGCGAGTCTGATCTCACACGACCTCAGAAACCCCCTCGACGTGGCTATCGGCCGAACGAACGCGGTAAGAGAGGAAGTCGACGATCCAGATCTCGACGGTCATCTCGCTCGAACGCAGGAGTCTCACGAGCGGATGCGACAAATCATCACGGACGTACTCACGCTGGCCAAGGACAATGACGGGATTGAGCAGCGGGAAGCGGTTCCGTTGGAGACAGCCGCGATGGATGCGTGGTCACACGTCGAGACGAATCAGGCCACACTGTCTGTCAATACACAACTCGTGATCCAGGCCGACCAACAGCGGCTCGTCAGAGTGTTCGAGAACCTGTTTCGAAACGCGATCGAACACGGCGGACCGGACGTCGCCATCGAGATCGGCAGTATCGACGACGGGCGCGGCTTTTTCGTCGCGGACGACGGACCCGGGATCGATCCGGAGGAACGAGAAGCGATCTTCGATGCCGGCTACTGCAGCGACGAGGACGGAACGGGACTCGGCCTCGCGATCGTCGCCGGCATCGCAGAGAGCCACAAGTGGACCGTCTCCGTGACGGAGTCAGCCGATGGAGGCGCCCGGTTCGAGTTTACCAGTGTCGAGACGGCGTCTGACGAACTCACTGCACAGCGGACGGAGTGACCGCTTCGACGTGTTTATTTCCCGGGCCGACGGATGCCGGGGTATGGACGCACTCCACATCTGCCTGAACGTCTCGGACGCCGACGAACTCGCACAGTGGTACAAAGACCAACTCGGTTTCGAGGACGCCTGGGAGTTCACCAGCGAGGACGGTGCGACCCGAAACGTCTACGTGGCCGACGACGACGGGTTCGAGTTGCAGCTTTCCGATACCGACGGCAACGAAGAGTTCGATAACGGCACGGCGTGGGATCACTTCGCCGTCAAAGTCGACGACGTCGACGCCGTCTTCGAGGAGATCGACGACCACGGCGTCATCAAAGAGCCCGCCGACCAGCCCGCCGCCGGCGCGCGCACTGCCTTCATCGAGGACCCCGACGGCCGTGTCGTCGAACTGGTCGAGTCGCTGGAATAGAGACGGATGCCCGTCGAATCACCGTGCACCGACCGCTGTCAACTCGACGACGGAATCTGTCTCGGGTGTGGACGGACCGTCGCCGAGATCACCTCGTGGCAGCGGCTCTCCGAGAGCGAGCGAGCGCGCGTGATAGACGCGATAGCTGACCGGGAGTACCCGGAGTCGGAGTAAGCGCTTGCGCGGGGACCTCGGTCTGGCTCGCCCGGTTTCGACCCGACGCGCCGAGCGGGGAATTCTGGCGGGACGGGGTCGCCGAAGGCGTGGTAACAGTTTCGATAGTTACAGGCCCGGACGGGCAATGTAATCCCCCGGTCTGTTAGCGTCGCACAAGACTTATTCCAGAGTTAGCAGAACTCTGATCGGATGCCAAAGCTGTCGCCATATTTTACGGTATCTTCTCTCACGAAGACACTATTCGTGTTTACCGCTGTTACCGGTTTGGCGACAGCAATTGCGGTGGGGGATGTCC
>JBLGCM010000073.1:0-6712 GCA_047617345.1 Natronomonas sp.
TCTGCGATCTCCTGCTGGTTTACCGCCGGCTGGCGCTCGGCGATCTCGACGAGAATCTGATATCTGGTCGCCGCTCGCTTGCTTCGGAGTACCCCGAACTCTCTCGGATCCGTCTCCTTCGCCATTGTCGAAGTTTCGTGCCGAAAATACAAGTGCGTTTTCACTAGAATCCCCCTAGTTGTGGAAATATCCAGTTTCCGCGCCAATCAGACAATTCTACTTCTTTTAAAACAATCATTTTTGTTTTCTGTCCCACTCTGGTTGTATAGCCTCTGGTACAGCCACTGCTCTCACACGATGTGACAGCCGTCCCGAACCGCGACTTTTGAATCCCCCGCCGTCGAAGGAAGCCCAATGACACTCGTTGCGTTCGATTTCGACGGGACACTGTCGAATTCGGAGATGACGGTTCTGCTCGGTGACAAGTGTGGCGTTGCTGATCAGATGGAAGCCATCACAGAACGAGCGATGAACGACGAGATCGAGTACGCGGAGAGCCTTCGCCAGCGCTGTGCGCTCTTGGACGGACTCTCCGACGATGACGCACAGGCGGCCTTCGATCAGGTCGTTGTGCGGCCGAAGACGGAGCCAGTTGTCGACGCGCTCGACTCGGCAGGCGTCTACACGGCCATTCTCACGGGTGGGTTCGAGCGCGGCGTCGAATCTGCACTCGAAACAGCCGGGGTCGAGGTCGAGACGCTGATCGCCAACCGCCTGCCCATCGAAGACGCCGAACTGACCGGCGAGGTCGAAGGGCCGCTGATCGAGGGGACCAAAGACGACGCGCTGGACATTCTCACGACTGTCGTCGAGGAGCCGATGGAAGAGACCATCGCCGTCGGCGACGGGGCGAACGACCTCCCGATGCTCGAAGCCGCCGGCTTCGCGATCGGCTTCGCTCCCAAGCCCGCGGTCGAACCGGCCTGTGACGTGGTCGTCGAGTCGATGACCGAACTGCTCGACGTGCTCGAAGACCGCGGCGTCTGCTGAGTCGTGGCCCAGTACGTCTACATTGTCGAGTGTTCGGACGGGTCGTTATACACCGGCTACACGACCGACGTGGGCCGACGCGTCCGCGAGCACAACGCCGGCGAGGGTGCGAAGTACACTGCCGGACGCCGACCGGTGACGCTTCGGTACGTCGAGTACCACCCCTCCCGGAGCGTGGCCCAGAGCCGCGAACACGAAATCAAATCACTCCTCCGGGCGGAAAAAGAGCGACTGCTTCCCGACGAAGAGGACCGCGTCGCCGTTGCCGTCTCTCCCGTTACCGACTCAGACGAACTGTCGGATCGTTAGATCCAGCGTCTGCAGGTCGATAATCGGCGCGTAGCCAACGTCAGGGTCGAGGTTGACCTTCTTCTGGAAGGCAGTCTGGGCCTGCCAGCAACTGGAGTTGACCATCAAGACGTTGTGATACTTCCCGTAGCCGAGTTTGTGGACGTGGCCCGTATGGAAGATGTCGGGCACCGCCTCCATCACGAGGTGGTCCTCCGGTTCGGGTGCGACCCGAGTCTGGCCGCCGTATTGCGGTGCAACGTGGCGTTTCCGCAGTAGCTGTTCCATCGCGTCGTGCGGGCGCTCGTAGGTCGCGGACTCGTCGGGGAGTTCGGCGATCACCTCGTCCAGCGAGACGCCGTGGTACATCAGCACTGAAACGCCCTCGACGGTGACGACGGAGGGGTTGGCCGAGATGGTCGCGTCGTGAGCGGACATGATCTTCCGCAGTTTTTCGTCGAAGGCCGGTTGTGGTTCGGCCAGTCGAACGGCGTCGTGGTTGCCAGGGATCATCACGATCTCCATGTCGCCCGGCACGTCTTTCAGGTGTTCACTGAAAGCCTCGTACTGCTCGTAGATGTCGACGATCTCCAGTTCCTCGTCCTGTCCCGGATAGACGCCGACGCCCTCGACCATATCTCCCGCGATGAGTAGATACTCGACGTTCTCGGCCTCGGCGGTGTGCAGCCAGTCCGCGAAGCGCTGCCAGGCGTCTCCCAGAAACTCCTCGCTCCCGCAGTGGACGTCCGAGATCAGCGCCGCCTCCACCGGTCGATCCGCCGTCGATGGCGAGTGCGTTCGAGGGATATCCGGAACGTGTAGCGAGTCGACGAAGAGAATTCCACCGTCATCCGCCAGTGTTCCTTCGACGGCAATCACTTCGTCGTGGAGCAGATTCCGGACTTCGCTGGCGAACTCCCGGTCTTTCATGATCAGACAGGGAAAGGTGCCGGTCGTGTCTTCGAGTTCGACCAGCCAGTGGCCGCTGGCCGTCGAGCGGATGTCGGAGACGAGTCCGATCAGCGCGGCGTCGCTGCCCGGGGACATCTGCTCGATGGTGTCGGTCGGCCGGTGGTTGACGCGACCGCGGAGTTGCTTGGCGAGTTTCTCGTATCGGTCCTGAAAGACCGAGACGAAATCGCTGTACTCCCCGGTTCCGATACTCGGGATATCCCCGCTCACGTCGATGTCGCGCTGCTCGGAGACCTCCCGAGAAGCCGTCTGGTGGCTCCGCGCTGACTGCCCGCTGACCTCTGGCGGGTGTGCTCGCGTCTCGCGGACCGTTCCGGTAGTCGGCTCCGATGTCGCGTTCGCGCCCGAGGACGGGGCCTCGCTGGTCTCACGCTTTGGCTCCCCGCCCGGCCCCGTTCCGAGCCCTCCGCCGCTCGGTTCGTTCCTGTCCACAGACCCCTCTGTTTCGACTGGAACCCCACTTCCTTCTTGTCGTGATTCCGCCTCATTCGTTCCAGTTGAAACAGTGGGATCTTCCCCGACCGAATCGGCGGCTGTCTCGGTCGGCTCTGGGGGGGTCTGCGGTGTCGTGTATCCCTCGGGGTTGCTTTCGAGCGCGTCGCGCACCTGCTCGGCCGAGAGGACGAGCGTCTCCTCCGGAGCGTTTTCGACCGCACTCTCGATTGCCCGCGCGGGATCGGATTGGTTGGCGATCAGCGTGACGGCTTCCCGTTCGGCGTTGTATCCCCGATCCGCGAGTGCTCGGACGATCCGTGCGGGCGTCTCCAGTGGCACACTCGTACATACAGGCAGGCCAGCAAAAGCATAGCGGACTCGTTGTTGAACTTCGCCGATCAGGCGTCCGGCCGGTGGCGTGTTCGTCGGATCGTGTTCCGCAGACGCGGCAGGTAGTCCGTCAGATCGCTGGTCGTTACCATTCCCCGCAGTTCGCCGTCGTCGATGACTGGCAGCCGCTGGACCGAGTACTCTTTCATCAGTGTCGCTGCCGTGTGAATCTCCTCGCTGCTCGGAACTGAGACGAGGGACTGACTCAGAAACGTATCGACCTGCACCGTGCCGATATCTGCGCCGGCCGCCACCTGTCGCATGATATCCGATTCGGTGACGATCCCGAGAATCGCCTCGGTCTCCGGGTCGACGACGACCGCCGAACCGATCTCGTTGTCCGCGAAGAGTTTCGCGACCGTGCAGGCCGTTGTCTCGGGGTTGATCGTGTGAACCGTCTCTGTCATCACGTCATCGACCGACTGATTAATCATGAGTTATACTTTCCCGTGCAGTCGGTTATACTTGCCGACTCTCTCGGAAGAGCGACCGGGCGGTAGCTCGCGTATAACTAATTGTGTCGCTCTAATCTCTCAAAATATGACTACCGAGCAACAATCCGGCACAGGTCTCGAAATACACCTTCGGCGAGCGCTCGATACGGCTGAGAACAGTGAGACGAGATACGAACTCCGCGAAGCCCTCCAGAAATGCTACGGCGACCGCTCAGTCGAGGTCGATTCCGCTACGTCGCTCGACGACTGATTCGGCCCAGCTAATCGCTTCGTCGAGCACCTCGGTCGGATCCGTCCCGTACTCGAAGTCACGGATGTGCTCGACGTCGTCGTTTTCGTGCCCGCCGATGAGGTGGGTCTGCTGGCCTTTCCGGTCGGCCGGGACGAGGCGAGCGAGGATATTGTTGTGCGCTTTCGCGGTCTCGTACTCCGAGAGGCGACGGCTCGGCTCCTCGTCGATCAGAATCGAGAACTTCGAGAGCATCATGTACGTCGCGATGTCCTCCTCGCCAGTGTACCCCTCGATGCCCGGCAGGTCGCCGGCCAGCCGCGCGTTGTAGCCGTGGATGTCGAGGTCCTCCCGGATCGCCTTCGAGGCCTCGCTCTCGCCCGTACTGGATTCGAGCACCAGCACCGAGTTGTCGATGGTCTCCAGTACCGTATCGAGCGCGCCGGCGAACTCCGCGAGGTCGTCGCCTTCCGCGCCGAGCGCCTCCAGATAGCCCGACTCGGCAATCGAGCGAAGCGTCTGGATCTGCGTGCGGAGATTCTCGCGAGTTTTCGGCTGTCCCCAGTATTCCTGCATCTTCGGCCGTTTGTCGACCGACTGCACGTCCAGCGGTTCGTCGCTGTGGCGGATCGCTTCGAGGGCGGCCTGTGCGCTCTCGATGGTCGAGAAGTAGGTGATCGTCTCCTCGACACAGACTTCGAGAATCTCGCGCTCGCGGGAGAGCACCAGATCGATCTCGCCGTCGTGCAGTGCTTCCGTGATCGCGTCCGTGCTCTCGAAGTCGTCAAGCGTCTTCACGTCGAAGAAGTCCTCGAAGCCAGCGACCGGCATGTCGACGATTGCGGTCCCTTCCAGCGGAATCGGCTTGCCGACGCACATCTGGGCTTTCTGATAGGCCTTGCCGAAGGTGTCGGCGGTGCTCATCACTTCGCCGGTCGATTTCATCTCCGGGCCGAGACGGGGGTCACTGCCCGGCAGACGGTCGAAGGGCAGGACGACCTCCTTGACGCTGACTTGCTCGGGGATCTGTTCCTCGTAATCGAGGTCTTCGAGCGTCGCGCCGGCCATCACCTTCGCGGCGATTTTCGCGATCGGGACGCCGGTCGTCTTCGAGACGAACGGAACGGTTCGGGAGGAGCGCGGATTCGCTTCGAGGACGTAGACCTCGCCGTCACGGACGGCGAGTTGGACGTTGAGCAGTCCAACGGTGTCGAGTTCGCGGGCGATCTGCTCGACGACCTCGCGTACGCGGCGGTTCACGTCGCGGCCAAGCGAGCGTGGCGGGATCATACAGGCCGAATCCCCGGAGTGGACACCCGCGGTCTCGACGTGTTCCATCACCCCGCCGATGAGGACGTTCTCGCCGTCAGAGACTGCGTCCACGTCGAGTTCGACCGCATCGGCGAGGAAGTCGTCGATGAGGATCGGTTTTTCGGGCGAGACTCGCACCGCCTCTTCGATGTAGGTCTCTAGATCCTCGTCGTTGTAGACGACATCCATCGCGCGTCCGCCCAGCACGTAGGAGGGGCGAACGAGGACTGGGTAGCCGATCTCGTGGGCGAGATTCAGCGCTTCCTCCTTGCTGGTCGCCGTGGCACCCTCGGCCTGCGAGATACCGAGTTCGTTCATCAGTTTGTTGAAGCGGTCGCGGTCCTCGGCCAGATCCATCGCCGTGACGGAAGTGCCCAAGATCTCACAGTCCAGACCGCGCCGTTCGATTTCCATTTCGAGCGGTTCGCCGATGTCGACGGAGGTCTGACCGCCGAACTGGACCATCACGCCGTCGGCGTTTGTTGACTCGATCACATCTGCCACTTCCTCGGCGGTGATCGGCTCGAAAAACAGCCCGTCTGAGGTATCGTAGTCGGTCGACACCGTCTCGGGGTTGTTGTTGACGACGTGGGCGTCGATGCCCATCTCGCGCAGCGCGCGGACGGCATGTACCGAACAGTAGTCGAACTCGACGCCCTGACCGATTCGGATCGGGCCGCCGCCGACCACGACGACGCTCTCGGCATCGCGGTCGATCTGGAGTTCGTCGCGGTTCAGTCCGGAAATCGGATCGCGCGCGGAGTAGTAGTACGGCGTCGTCGCGACGAACTCGCCGGCGCAGGTGTCGACGAGTTTGAAGTCGCGGTCGGAAGTCTCGGCGTCGACGCTATCCACAGTAACCGTCCCTCCATCCGCTGTCGCCTCGCCTTCCTCGATTTCCTCCTCGTCAGTCAGTCGCTCGGGAAGCCAGGAGGCGTGGGTATCGTTGAACTCGCCGCCGGCGAGTGCGGTGATCTCCTGATCGGTAAAGCCCGCGTTTGCGGGAGTCTGGAAATCCCCGTCTCCGGCGTCCTGTGCCGCTTCGGCGATGCGTTTGAACCGTTCGAGATACCAGGTGCGGATCTCGGTCAGTTCGTTCACGCTCTCAACGCTGTAGCCGCGGTCGAACGCCTCGAAGATCGCGTACGGTCGGTCGGGGGTCGGCCGCTTCAGGTACTCGGATTCGAGTTCCTCGTCGGAGACCGCGCCCAGATCGTCGGCGGGGTCGTACTCCGAACTCCGCAGGGCCTTCAGCAGCGATTCCTCGAAGGTTCGGCCGATAGACATGGCTTCGCCGGTGGATTTCATCGCCGGCCCGAGCTCGAACTCCACGTCGCGGAACTTGTCTTTGGGCCAGCGAGGAACCTTCGTCACGACGTAGTCGATGGCCGGCTCGAAGGCGGCGGTCGTCTCTCCGGTGATCTCGTTTTCGATCTCGTGGAGTCGTTTGCCCAGGGCGACCTTCGCGGTGACGCGGGCGATCGGATATCCGGTCGCCTTCGAGGCGAGCGCGGAGGAGCGCGAAACGCGGGGGTTGACCTCGACGACGCGGTACTGGCCTTCCGGTGTGCCGTCGTCGCGCCACGCGAACTGGATGTTACAGCCGCCCTGAATTCCCAGCTCTCGGATGACCTTCAGCGCC
>JBLGCM010000074.1:0-6659 GCA_047617345.1 Natronomonas sp.
CGCGGGAATCGAGAGCGCCAAGGGCTTTCTCCGTCTGAATCCTCTTCACAATCTCTTATCTGAACACTACCGGTTATCAGCGATTACGACCCCGAAACCGCATTACTGCTCGTTCATCGCCTCACTCGCGAGATTGCGGCCCTTGGCGTTCAGGCTGACCTCGGTCCGCTCGCGGACCTTGTCGACCGCGCCCGCATCGAGAAGTTTCTGGTAGATCTCCTCGACCTCCGCGACATCGATCCCGACGAAGTCGGCCATCTCGAACGGAGAGACGCCCGAATACAGCGCCATCAACACCTGGTTCTCCAGATTGTCGAGTTCGTACTCGTCCTGACGGTTTTCGATCGTGTTCCGAACGAGCGTCGCCAGTGCTCGGGGATGCCACTTTACGCCCGAGAAGTGGGTTTCGACGCTGCGGCCGTCCCCGTCGGTGTGTTCGACCTTGACGACCTCGCGCTGTTCGCCGGCGACCTGTTCGGAGGCGGTTTCGACCGTTCCTACGTCGCCGATGGGGAAGGTGACAGTCTCGTTGTCGGGCAGGCCGAGGACGATTTCGTCGTCGTTCAGCCGAAAGCGAGCCTTCGACCACGCGGCCTCTTCCTGGACGACGCCGCCGATGATTGCCGGATACTTGACGAGGATCACCTCGTCGTGCAGCGCCGCCCGGCAGTACTCCGACTCGAAATCGGCCAGTTCCTGCGTGTCGACGAGGATGACGTTATTTCCGATCTGTAGTGCCGTCGCGCCCGGCGCTTCCATGCCCTCGGGAACGAGGTCTTCGTCTTCGTCCGGAACGAGAATCTTCGAGTGGGGGATCGCCTGTTTGTCGTTGTTCGTCGACAACACCAGTCGCTCGCTGGTGATCACAATTCGGCAGGAGCGCCACTGTGCGTCCGGCAGTGGCTCGCCGTCTTTGACGGCGTAGAGGTAATCTCCCTGCGTGTCGACGAGTTTCTGTTCCCCCTCGCTCATGGACGACTGTTCTGGGGGAAGCTAACGCGTCCTCCTACATAACTCTCAACATCTGCCGGGGGTGGCGTTTGTTGGGGATCTGCTGATGAGTGAGTGACTGCGGACAGCCAGAACGCCTCCGACACGCTTTAGTCCCCGACTCGCCGCGTTCCTCGTCTCACTGCGGCTATTGGTCCGGGACGGAGCAAGCGGGGGATTTCTGACCGTGTGAACCCGGAACATCTGGATCTCCAGAAACGTATGTCCATCCAGATCACCGCTCCGAAACTGAATTACGGACCGGGGACAACCCTCGGGTAATGGACGTTCTTTCGCTCACGCGGCACGCGCTCGAAACAGGCCCGCTCTGTGATCCCTGTCTCGGCCGCCTCGTCGCCGACCGGAGTTTCGGACTGACCAACCGCGAACGCGGCCGCGCCCTCCGCACCGCCGTCGCGCTGGCCGACGACGAGGATTTCGAGCCCGGCGACGACTGCTGGGTCTGCGAAAACGAGTGCGAGCGGTACGACTGGTGGGCCCGACAGGCCGCGAGCGCCGTTCGGGGCTACCAGTTCGAGGGGTATCAGATCGGCGCTCGCGTCCCGCCGCTCATCGAGGAGAACGACCGCCTCCTGCGCGACGATGTCGGCCGTGATCCCGAGGCCGGCGAGCTGCTCAAAAGCGAGTTCAACCGCGAGGTCGGCAAGCGCTTCGGTCGCGAGACCGACACCGAGGTCGACTTCGGCCGCCCGGACGTGCTCGTGCTCTGTGATCTGTCCACCGACGAGGTCGAGGTACAGGTCAACTCCGCCTTCGTCTACGGGCGCTATCGAAAACTCGAACGCGATATTCCACAGACCGAGTGGCCCTGCCGGGAGTGCAACGGGACGGGGATCAACCGCGACGAGGAGTGCTCGGGCTGTGACGGCACGGGCTATCGCTACGACGAGAGCGTCGAGCAACTCACCGTCCCCCCGGTCAGAGAGGCGATGAACGGCGGAGATGGCACCTTCCACGGCGCGGGCCGGGAGGACGTGGACGCGAAGATGCTCGGCACCGGTCGCCCGTTCGTGATCGAAATCGACGAGCCCCGCAGACGAGATGTCGACACCGACGCCTTGGAGGAGGAGATCAACGACTTCGCAGACGGGAAAGCCGAGGTCGAGGGCCTCCGACTCGCGACCCACGAGATGGTCGAGCGCGTCAAGGAACACGACGCCAGCAAGACCTACCGGATGGACGTGGCGTTCGACGAACCGGTCGACGAAGCGGCGTTCGCGGCGGCTCTCGACGCGCTCGACGGAGCGACCATCGAACAGGACACCCCACAGCGGGTCTCCCACCGTCGGGCCGCGAAGACCCGGATTCGCGAGGTCTACGATATCTCTGGTGACCTCGACGACGAGACGACCGCAACTGTCGAGGTCCATGGCGAGGGGGGCCTCTACGTCAAGGAACTCGTCAGCAGCGACGAGGGTCGGACTGAGCCGAGTCTCGCGGGCGAACTCGGCGTCGACGCAGCGGTGACCGCGCTGGACGTCCTCCGCGTCGAGGGCGAGGGCGAACCGTTCGCCGAACCCGAGTACTTCCGCGAGGAGTGAGAACGGAGTACGCGAATCCCCGGCCAGCAAGCCTATCTTACTCGATGGCAGAGTTGGGGTGTGCGCAGTCGAGCCATTCAGATCGCCGTCGTTGTCGTCGCAGCGGCGGGATTGCTGACGGCCGGTGTCGGCAGCGTCGCCGCCTCCCACGGCGGGGCTGTCGACGACACCGAAATTGTCGAGGTCCAGACCGTCTCGGACGATTCCGAGCAGGGCGTCGCCCACGTCGAGTTGCGGTATCACATCGGCGACGACGTGGCCAGCATGCGAACGCGAATCCGCACCGCAGACCACGAAGTCGTCGAACTGACGGGGTTCAGTCCCACGAGTACCAACGAGTACGAGTGGGACGAACAGACGAGTGAGCCGACAATCGAGGCTCGCGTCCCGATCAACGAGTCCTCAGCGAACGGCTACGATTACGTCGACGCGGGCGAGTGGCTAATCACCGACCGACCGCTCCGGACCAGTCAATTTGCGGAGGCGTTCGGTTCCGAACCCACAATCCGCCGACTCACGACCGCGGGCGACGAAGGCGTCGCCGCCGACGGCATGATCTACCTCGGCGAGTACGAGTCCCACGAGTTCAGCGCCGCCGACGAGCAGTTCGAACTCGTGATCAGCGAGGCCGCGGATCCGGAGTTGACCGTCGCGGAGGTTCGCGACCGACTGATCACGGCCTCGGATCGGTTCGACGGCGGCGGGAAATCCGACCGCCTGACCGTCTTCGCCGTCTCGGATCCGCTTCGGCGCGGCGGGCTGGCAACGAGCACGAACGCCGCCTTCTGGGTCCACGAGGCCGGTCTCGCTCCCTCGCAGACGACGCTCTATCACGAGTACGTTCACAGCAGACAGGCTTACGAGCGAACCGATGCCGTCGAGTGGACTATCGAGGGCAGCGCCGACTATTTCGGTCAGCTGCTCGCGCTGAAAGACGGGGCAATCGAGTATCACCGATTCCACCAGCTGCTGGACCGGGGCAACGACTACGACGGCGTGGTGCTCGCCGACCGGGACTCGTGGGCGCGGACGAACGCCGCTTACGAACTCGGCGCGCTGACTCTCGCCGCGATGGACGAACGACTCCGCGACGGCAGCGCGACCTACGCGGATCTCTTCCGGGCGAAAAACGAGGCCGACAGCGAGATCACCGACAGCGGCTTCGAGTCGCTGGCGGCCGAGCGCGGCACCGACGTGGACGACTTTTTCGACCGCTATATCCGCTCGGCGCCGCCCGGAGTCTCCGTTCCCGATCCGACGGTCTACGACGGTCCCAACGACGGGGCGGAACTCGAACTCGACGTGCCCGAACTGAATCTCGATTCTGGGGCGACCGAACGCGTGACCGTCGCGCTCGCGAATACGGGGAGCGAGACGAGTCTCGCGCCACAGCTATCGGTCGGGTCCTCCGATGCCGTCGACGTCTCGCTCGTCGACTCCGACGGCGCTGCGGTCACCGAGACGGAGGAGGACTGGGTGTTCGATCACCTCCCGGCCGGCGACACGTACGGACTGACACTGGCTGTCGGAGCCGAGTCGACCGACGGTGAGCAGATTCAGTTCTCGGTCGGCGACCTCAGCGACCAGCGCGATTCGGCGAGCGCGACGCTGGACTCGACCGAACCGCTCGCCGCGACGCTCGACGTTCCCGCGGGGGGGACGGCGGGCGAGACGGTCAACGTAACGGCGGCGACGACGCCAGATGACGCCGATATCGACGCCTACTCGTTCACGATTTCGGCTCCCGACGGCGAACGAACAACCGACAGCAGCGCCCCGACCGTGTCGTTCACCCCGGCGGCATCCGGCGAGTACGCCGTCTCGGTCACGGCGACAGCGACCGACGGCCGGACAGCGACCGCCGACGGCTTCGTCGACGTTGCCCCCGCGGAGACAGACGACGGCGGCACCGAGGACTCGATCGATGACGGGACGGCCGACGACGACACAGACGGCGGTGCCCGGGATGATCCGACCGGGGGCGACGCGACGGACCCCGGAGGAGAGGAGACCGGCAGTCAGGACGACGAGGTGACAAACGGTGCCGACGACGAACCGGACGAGTCAGACGGCTCTATCGACGGAGTCGGTGACGGATTCGGCCCGACGATCGTCGTCGGCGCGCTCGTTGCACTCGCACTCTTGGCCCGCCGTCGTGCTCACTGATCGACGACGGTCTCGCCGGCCAGCGGTTCGTGTGCGCGCTCGGCGGCATCGCACAGTTCCTCCGCCGACGGCGCGACGAACAGGTGTGTCCCGCAGTCACAGTCAGAACAGCCGAATCCGGCCAGCGCGGGCGTGTCGAGAGCTTCGGCGACCGAACACTCGCCGTCGACGCCGCTCGTTCGGATCACACTCTCCAGGCGGCTTTCTGAGTGGCCCAGCAGATAATCGATGTGCCAGTGGCGGGTCTCGCGTTCGCCGGCGGCCAGTTCCCGGTGGCGGTCGATCCGCGAGAAGCCGCCGGGACCGAGCGCGCTTCCGACGTAGGCGTACCAGCCACGCTCGAAGGTTCGTGTTTCCAGTGCGCCGACATCGATTTCCGCCGCCTCCGCGAGTTCGATACAGAGCGTGTACGTTCCGCCCGTCTGCTGGCTCATACGGCGCGCTATCCGAACTTCCCGGTGATGTAGTCCTCGACGCGCTGGTGTTCGGGATTCTCGAAAATCTTCTGTGTGTGGTCGTACTCGACGAGCTCCCCGCCGGTCAGGAAGACGGCGGTCATATCGGAGATTCGGGCGGCCTGTTGCATGTTGTGCGTGACGACGACAACGGTGTAATCTTCGGCCAGATCCTCGATCAGGTCTTCGATTTTCGAGGTCGCGACCGGATCCAGCGCGGATGCGGGCTCGTCCATCAGGATGACTTCGGGGTCGGGCGCGATGGCGCGGGCGAGACAGAGCCGCTGTTGCTGGCCGCCGGAGAGGTCCAGTCCCGACGTGTCCAGTTGATCTTTGACCTCGTCCCACAGCGCCGCCCGCCGCAGCGCGTCCTCGACCTGTTCGTCGAGGTTTTCGACTTTATCCTGGACGCGCAGGCCGTAGGCGACGTTGTCGTAGATGCTCTTCGGGAAGGGATTCGGCTCCTGGAAGACCATCCCGACGGTTCGGCGAAGCGCGACCGGATCGACGTCCTCGTCGTAGAGGTTCTTCCCTCGAAAGTAGAGGTCACCCTCGATGCGGGCGCTCGTGATCAGGTCGTTCATCCGATTGATCGAGCGCAGAAACGTCGATTTCCCACAGCCAGACGGGCCGATGAGCGCGGTCACCTGCTGTTCGGGGATGGGGAGATTGATGTCGTCCAGTGCCTGTTCCTCGCCGTAGTACACGTCGAGATTCTCCGCCTCGATTATCGTCTCGCTCAGCGTTTCTGTTCCGGCGTCGTCCGGGACTTCCGTCTGTGGTTGTGTGATCGATTCGGTTGTCTCCGCTGTGTTTTGAAAGCTCATAGTTCGAGAATCTCCGTGGTCGACCAGAGTCTCCGGCCGTGTTGATCGCTCGGTTCAGATGGCGTCGGTGGGGAAAAAACTCGACCCCGTCCCGCGGTCCTCACTGTTCGCCGACGACCCCATGAAGAATCGCCGCCCGCGGGTCCCGCACTCTCTGCACGCGTTCCCATTGGCTGTCCTTACTAGCGAATCGCATAAATACTATACTATTAATTATATTGGGCGGATAAGAGATGTATATATCCCTATATAGCCGAGGATCGTGTTGTCCCGTTTCAACTGCCTGTTGGGCCGTCGTCGCGGTCTCGGAGTTGACGAGCGCCCGGAAGGCGAGCGACGAGTCCAGTCATCCAGCCGAGTTTGAACAGGCCGAACTGCGAGAGAACGCCGAGGACGAACAAGACCAGAAAGATCGGTTCGGTCGGCTCGAAGATCAGCGGATCGATCGTGAAATCGGTCTGTGCGGTTCGGAGGCCGCCGATCGTGAGCTGTCGGGAGACGAGCGCAGCCCCCATCGCGGAGGTGATGAAGACCATCATCGTCTTGGTCAGCAGCGAACCGATCACGGCGGCGGCGAGTCCGACGCCGATTGCGATCCCGATTCCCACGACTGTTCCTGTGTACCCCAGCATCGGCGCGACGGCGACCATCCCGAAGTA
>JBLGCM010000075.1:0-6649 GCA_047617345.1 Natronomonas sp.
TGGTAGACGCTACCATCAGCCTGGTAGACCGGGGGACAATTCGAGCGGACATGAACTTCCTCATCGAGAATCACACGATGGGGTCGGCGGTCGACCCGAACCCGGATACCGAGATGATCTCGGGGCCGGTGTACAACCTCGTCATCGATCATCCCGAGGCGACGATTCTCTGGGATACCGGCTCCCATCCCGACTGTGGCGACGGCTACTGGCCCGCCGAACTGTACGCCGCGTTCGAGCATGCCGACGCCGACGAACACGCCCTTCCGGACGCACTCGACGAGGTCGGGTACAGCGTCGACGATATCGACGCCGTCGTCCAGACGCACCTCCACCTCGACCACGCCGGAAGTCTGCACCGGTTTGCCGACACTGACGTCCCAGTCTACGTCCACGAAACGGAGCTGAAATTCGCCTACTACAGCGCCAAAACAGACGAAGGGTCGGCGGCATACGTGCCCGCGGATTTCGATCACGACCTGAACTGGCAGATCGTCCACGGCGAGTCGGAAACCCACTTCGAGGATCTGGAACTGCTTCACCTGCCGGGCCACACGCCGGGCGTTATGGGAACGCGAATCGATCTCGACGGCTACGGGACCGTCGTATTCACGGGCGATCTCGCGTACACGCGCGCTAACTACTTCGAGGAGCACCCGATGGGCGGAGAACTCATCTGGAGCAAGCGTCACTGGTACGAGAGCATCCACCGCGTCCAAGAGATCGAACGCCAGACTGGTGCCGACGTGTACTGCGGCCACGATCCCGACGACGTCGAGAAACTGCGAGGTGGACTTCCGTGAGTCGGTTCGGCCGAACTTCCCGTCTGTTTGCTGACCGCGCGAGCACTCTCACAGACCGCTTTCTGACGAGCAGACGCGTGACCACGCCGACACGATGGAGAAACCAGCATGCTGGGTGAGCGACTCGATGCGTACCACTTCTACGAACAGTCTTACGACAGCTACGACGAACTCAGGGAGGACTTCGAGTGGGCGGTTCCCGAGCAGTTCAACATGGCGTGGTACGTCTGTGATCGATGGACTGACGACAAGGGCCGCGTCGCGGTTTTCGGGGAACACGAGTCCGGCGACCGCGAGACCTACACCTTCTGGCAACTCCAGAACGCGACGAACCGACTCGCCAACTATCTCCGCGATCACGGCGTCGAGCGGGGCGACCGGGTCGGGATCAACTCCCCCCAGCGCGTCGAGACGGTCATCGCACACATCGCCTGTTGGAAACTCGGGGCGGTCTCGGTCCCGCTATCGACGCTGTTCGGTCCCGACGCCGTCGAGTACCGACTCGCCGACTCGGACGCCGTCGCCGGTATCGTCGACGAATCGAACGTCGACGATTTCCGCGAGGCCCGCGAGAACCTCTCGCTGAACACCACACTCACGGTCGGCGACGTCGACACGCGTGAAACCGAGCGGGAACTCTGGGAGGCGATCGAAGACTACTCCCGGGACTTCGAGCTGGTCGAGACCGACAGCGAAGACGACGCCATCATCATCTACACCTCGGGGACGACCGGCGATCCGAAGGGAGTTCGTCACGCCCACCGCATGCTCCTTGGTCACCTCCCACTGTTTCTCACTACATTCGGTAACATGGAGATACACGACGACGACGTGTTCTGGACGCCGGCGGAGTGGGCGTGGGTCGCCTCGCTGTTCGACGTGCTCTTTCCCGGACTGTACTACGGCAAACCGGTCGTCGCCTACAACGGCGGGCAATTCGATCCCGGGACCGCCTTCCGCATCATCGAGGAGCACGGCGTCTCGAACTTTTTTGCCCCCCCAACGGCGCTGCGGATGATGATGCAGACCGAACCCGACTACCGCGTCGATACGATCCGGACGATTTCCGGCGGCGGCGAATCGCTGGGGCAGGACATCGTCGAGTGGGCCGAGCAGACCTTCGGCGGCGCAGTCGTCCACGAGGGATACGGTCAGACCGAGGCCAACATGCTCATCGGGGACTGCACGGCCCTTCTGGAATTCCGTGAGGGGACGATGGGTCAGGCGGGGCCTGGCCATGACATCGCCGTCGTCGACCCCGATACCGCCGAACAGACCGTCGATCCCGGTGACGTCGGCGAAATCGCGGTCAGGCACGAGGGCAATCCGGTCTGTTTCAAAGAGTACTGGAACAAACCGAAAAAAACAGCCGACAAAGTCCAGAATGGTTGGTTGCTGACCGAGGACTTGGGTTGGATGGACGAAGACGGATATATTGCCTTCGAGAGCAGGAAAGACGACGTGATCATCAGCGCGGGGTACCGGATCGGGCCGGTCGAAATCGAGGAGTCGCTTGCCGACCACGAGTCCGTTGCCGACGTCGCCGTGATCGGCGTTCCCGACGACGAGCGCGGCGAGGTGCCCAAAGCCTTCGTCGTCTCGCAAGACGCCGTGCCGAGCGATGCCCTCCGCGATTCGCTACGCCAACACGTCCGGGACCGACTCGCCCAGTACGAGTACCCGCGAGAAATCGAGTTCGCCGAGGAGTTGCCGAAAACGTCGACCGGAAAGGTGCGTCGGGCGTCGCTGCGCGAACGGGAAAGGGTGGAGTGAACCCGGCTTGTCGGGCCCTCCCGTGGCGGCTGTTCTCACGTCGGTTCTGCTCGTCGGCACACAGCGCGCTGACCGGCTTTGAAACCGTTACGCGTACTGGTGCCAGTAATCAATTGATCGATAGAGCACGAACAAGAGGGCGTTAAGCACCCCTGTCAACGCGACGAGGGCACCGATCTGCGGACCGACCACCGCAAAGAGGCTCCCGGTGCCACCGATCTCGCTCACGCCGTACGTGAAGAATGCGGCAATGACGCTCCAAACTAGTAATATTGCGCCGATGCGAGCGCCATCGGCGACGTACGCTGATACCGAGTGCACTGATGAGATGGAGGGTGGTGTAGACACGGTTTTTCGTTCTCGCAACTGTTTGTTAAACCGCTCGATATCTGTCTCACCTCACCCCTGATCGATCAGCGGCGTGCCGTCGGCCCGCGGGCCGAGCTGCGGACCGAAGGGCGGGTCGTCGGGATCGATCCGTCGCCGTTCCCGGTAGTCCGTCGAACGCTCGACCGGAACGCGCCCGATTGCGCTGATCATCTCGACGTACTCCCCGAACGAGCGCCGTTCGCCGAAGGAACCGCCGGCTCGCTTGGTGATCTCCTCGGAGAGGATCGTTCCCATGAAGTCGTCGGCACCACAGGAGAGCATCTTCAGCCCCTGTTCGTCGCCGTATTTGACCCACGACGATTGGATGTGATCGACGTTGTCGAGATAGAGCCGCGAGACGGCGATCATCAGTTCGTCTTCGTCGGTCGTCGCGCCGGCGTCGATCATCCCGCGCTCGTACAGTGGCGTGTTCGCGTGAACGAAAGAGAGGGGAACGAACTCGGTAATCGCGCCCGTCCGGTCCTGCAGTTCCCGAATGCGGTCCAGATGCTCGACGCGGTGAGCCTCGTTCTCGACGTGACCGTACATGATCGTCGAAGTCACATCCAGTCCGACCGCCGCCGCCGCTTCCATCGCCTCGATCCACTCTCCGCTGTCGATTTTCCCGGGACAGATCACGTCCCGCACCTCGTCGACTAAAATCTCTGCGGCCGTGCCGGGCACGCTGTCCAGCCCAGCATCCCGCAACCGCTCGTAGCCCTCCTCGTAGCCCCAGTCGGCCCCGCGCTGTGCGTGATAGGCCTCCTCGGGCGTCATCGAGTGAACATGCACGTCACCGACGCTCATCGCTTCGATCTGCTCGCAGTACGTGCCCGGATCGGTGTCGTACCGCTCGGGGGATTTGTAGTTCAGGTCTTCGCGCCCGCTCGCTTCGAGGAGTTCCCTGTGTTCCGCGTCGAGCGCGAAGGCGGGGTGGAGCCCGCTGACGGAGGTCACCTCGTAGATGCCGGTATCGAGCGCCTGTTCGACGATTTCGCGGGACTGCTCGGGAGTTTTAGTAAAACCCGTGTGTTCCCCGTCGTTTTCGGCGAGGAACTGGTCGGAGCGATCCTTGAAGTTACAGAACAGACAGCCGGTGTTGCAGGCCGTTGTGACGTTGTTGTTGAGGTTCGCGACGAAGGTGACCTCCTCGCCGACGACCTCGGCGCGGCGTCGATCCGCCGCTTCGAGGACGAGTTCCTTGCGGCGGGGATCGATCCCCGGGCTGTCGGTCCCGGTCGTCATGAGTTCGATCCCGTCGTCGACCGATAACCGCTTCCCCGCTCGTGCCTTCTCCAGTGCGTTCTCGAAGGACTGCTCCGTTTCCGGCCGGTGAGCGAACTCGAAGCGGTCACGCGGCACGTTGCTCGGGCGGGAAGCGTCTGCCATTGTCTCTACAGCCACTCTGTAGCGATAAAAGGGAACTGGTCCGGGTCGGCCTTGCCGCCCTCGGTGACAGGCGGGCGCGAGTGGCTAGGTCTCGGCCTCTTCGAGCGCCAGGTCCGGGCTGGTCCAGATGACGAACTGGTCGTCGTCCTCGCGGTCGATGACGCCGTTGATATACTCCTCCTCGACCGGCGGATCGTTGACCTCGCTCTCGGTGATCGGCGAGACCTGTCGCACGTCGTCGACGACCCAGCCGATGTGGCCCTGATCCTCGAAGGCTTCGGAGTCGAAGACGACGATCAACTGGTCGGCCTCGGTGTTCTCCTTGCCCAGCGTGACCTTCGGATTGAGGATCGTCGTGATCTGGCCGCGCAGATCGACGACACCCTGGATGAATTCGGGGGTGTTCGGAACCCGCGTGATCGTCTCCTCTTTGACGATCTCCTCGATGTACTCGATGTCGAGACAGTAGTGTTCGTCGTCCAACCGAAATTCGAGGACTCGCGTCTCCTCTCCCGCTGATTCGGTTTTCTCGCCGTCGGTCGCTGGCGCTGTCGCACCCTCCTCGCCTTCGATATCGGGCGCTGCGGTCTCCACGCCGTCGTCGACTTGCTCGTCGTCCAGCGCGTCTTCGAGCGTCTCCGTATCCGGCAGTGGCGCGCTCACGCCGCCCTCGTCCGATTCCCCTGCAGTCTCTGCGTCGGCCGTCTGCTCGCCGTCCGTCTTGTCGGGCTGATCTGTGGTGGTCATCTCGGTCTCACTCTCCGGTCGTGCCGCTCTGTCGGTGCCGCTCTCGTTCTCGTCGGCCGATTCGCTCGTCGTCGGCTCCTCGCCGCCTGCCGGATCGTCTTCCGACTCGCTCTCTGTGATTTCCTTGTCGGCCTCTTCGGCGGCCGACTCGACGACCTCTTCCATCGCCTGGTTTTCAGACTCTTCTCCGGAGTCGGTCTCGGCAGTTGCCTCGCTGTCGTTCTCGCTCGTCTCTCCGGCCGCCGGTTCGCCGCCGTCGGCTGACTCGGTGTCTCCGTCACGACTCCCCTCTCGCATCTCTCGGATGCGCTTTGCGCGGTCCATTCGGTCCTTGTCAGTCATGCTGGCACCTCGATATAGCCGAACTGCTCGTCGAACTCCGCCGCAATGTCCAGAAAGACGGCCTCCATGTCGACAGACTGCTCGTAGGCGAAAATCGATTTCCCGGCCGAGAAGGCCCGCTGGAGGGCGACGCGTTTGCGCACCTCCCAGACGGGATGACCGGCGAAGACCTCGTTGAGCCAGTCGACCATCATCAGGTCCTCGTTGGTCTGCTCGACCCGATTGGCCACGACGCCGACGGTGTTGACCGTGATTCCCGCCATGTCCTCCAGTGCCGCGATCTGATCGATCAGCAACTCGATGGCCCGCTCGGAGGTCGCCTCGGTCAACGCCGGGACGACGACGTTCTGCGTGGCGAAGATACTCGTCTCGGTCAGTCGACCGTAAAACGGCGGCGAGTCGACGATGATGTAATCGTACTCGGTTTCGAGTTCGTCGAACGCCTCGTCCAGCGCTTCGAGTGCGTGGTCGGTCTCGATGCCGGCCGGGGTCACGTTAACTGCGAGCGAGGACAGCGCCTCGATGCCGGCGGGATCGTCCAGTTGTGCGATCAGGTGGGCAATCGTCAACTCCTGCTCGGCGTGCAACAGATCCAGATTCGAGGGCAGCACGTCCATCTCCTCGTGTTCGACGATCAGATCGTTGATGAGATGGCGGCGCTCGTGGTCGGTCAGCACGTCGAACAGCGAGGGCGGCTCGCGGTCGTAGGCCTCGACCAGACCCAGTCCTTCCGTCGCGTTGCCCTGCGGATCGACATCGACGAAGAGCACGTCCCGTCCGCGCTCGTTGAGCGCGCCGGCGATGTTGATCGCGATCGTCGTCTTGCCAGTCCCGCCTTTGGCGTTTGTCACACAGATCCGGGCCGGACCAGTATCCTCGTCGGTCATCTGCTCGTACTCGGTGCGACGTGGTCGGCGCTAATAAAAATACGTCTCCCATTATCACGAAGGACAACACGACGACAACCAGATTTCGGGCCGGAGCGGTCGTCAGACGCCCGTCTAACGGGACGCCAACATTTAAGAGAGCGTAGCGGGAACCTACGGAATATATGAGCATGAATCCGAGCGATTACGACCTCGACGAACTCCGGAAGATGGCCGACGAGCGTGATGGCAAATCAACGAGCGATAACGGCAGCAGTGACGACCTCGGGCTGGGGTCGATGCGCGGTGAGAGCAGCGGATCGAGCAGCTCCGACTCCTTTCGGGCGGGGCTGTACCGAG
>JBLGCM010000076.1:0-6649 GCA_047617345.1 Natronomonas sp.
AGTCGGGCAATAGCCCACTCCCTGGCCGTGATATAGGTCCGCTCGCGGAGAAAGTCGTTGGCCCGGTCGTAGGTGCTCCCGTCGATTTTCGAGAACTTGGTGTAGGCCCGCACGTCGTCGGGAACCGCCGAGTCGTCCGCGTCGGCCGTCTCGCCATCATCGGTCGAATCACCCTCGACGAACTCCCCGGCGTCGGGTGTCGGGCTCTCGGTATCATCGGCTCTCGCTTGGCTCCCAGTCGTCTGATCATCGGGCTCCGGGCCGTCGGATGGCTGTCCAGGTTCGTCGGGCATACTCGTGGCTGGTGCGCCGAACTGAAAAACATATCCGATCAGTCACCCACCGGACCGGGAGTCGCCGCTGATATTTTATATATGGCGATCATCGCAGTAGACATGCGCCTCCTCCTCGGCATCGAAGACACGGATCACGGGATCCAAGCCCTCGAAACGACTGTTCGGCGGGCGGAGCAGACCGGCGACGAGTTGACTGTTGCCATCTATGCCACTGACGATTCGCTTGAAGAAACAGAATCCGCCGTCCGGGATCGTATCGAGACCCTCGGCGCGGACTGTTCGGTCGAACGGATCGAATCCGATCCGGGAAGCCGGCTGGTCGAACTCGCTGAAAGCGGCGGGTACGACCAGATCGTGCTCTCGGGCGGACAACGGAGCCCGTTGGGCAAAATCAAACTCGACGACGTCCACGAGTTCGTCCTGCTCAACTCCCGAACGACGGTGAAACTCGTCAGATGAGTATCGAATACCCCGACGAACCAGTCGACGGATTCTCCCCGCCGCCCCGGACAGTGATCGACGGCGAAGGCCGCGAAATTCATCTCGCACGCGCGGCCGACGACGAGGATGCGCTCGTCGAGATGTATCTCGACTTCGCGCCCGAAGATCGGGCCCAGGGGATCCCGCCCACGAAAGAACCGGATATCCGAGAGTGGCTCGACGCAGTGATGACCGAGGAGGGGTTCAACGTGATTGCCCGACACGACGACGACGCAGTCGGTCACGTCATGCTCGTCGCTGACACCGACGGCTCCTACGAACTCGCGATTTTCGTCCTCCAGCCCTACCAGGGGGCAAAGATCGGAACCGCACTCGTCGAGACGATACTCGGGGCCGCCGCCGAGGAAGGGGTCGACCGCGTCTGGCTCTCCGTCGAACGCTGGAACAAGCCGGCAGTCAATCTCTACGAGAAAATCGGCTTCGAGCCGTGTGGCGGCGAACGCTTCGAGCGGATGATGGCGCTGCGGCTGGAGTGAGCGAAATCGCGTTACACCGAGAGAACGGGCTGTTCGGCGTATTCGAGAACGTGGAGGGCGGCCTTTCCGAGAATTTCCTCAGGTGAACCGTGGGCGGTCACGCGGGGAACGACCAGAAAGTCCGCGCTGAGGCTGTCGGCGACGGTGAGGATGACACTGCCCGGCGTCTGATCGAGGCGGTCCTTCGAGAAGCCGATTGCGCCCGACTGTGTGAGTTCGACCGATCCGTCGTCGGGGAGATGCTGGCGGGCGTGACCGGTGATCCACTGCTGGCGGTCGGCCACGACGCTGCTGTCGAGGTCGCCGGTTTCCAGTCCGCGGACGATTCGCTGGTCGATGACGTGTAGCAGGTGGAGATCAGCGTCGTACCGATCCGCAATTTCGGCGGCGTACTCCGCGGCCTCGGCGGCGTCCTGCGTGTTGTCCGCAGCCGAGAGGACGAGATCGACATCCAGAGTCATGACCGGTATTCCGGCGGGCGAGTAAAAAAAGCCGCCGGTCACCGCCGGTATCGTGACACCACATTCAACCCGCCCGTTTTTTATTCTCCCCGCCGATTGGTCGGGTATGTTCGACACTGTGGTGATCGCGACCGACGGCTCCGAAAGCGCCGAACGGAGCGTTCAGACGGCGGTCGATTTCGCGTCCCGGTTCGACGCCGGCGTTCACGCCCTCTACGTCGTCGATACCGACGAGATCGAAAGCTCTCCCGAAGAGATCCGCGACGACCTCGAAACTGCCATCGAGAAAGCCGGCGACGAAGCCCTCTCATTCGCCCAACGGGAAGCGGACGGCTCGATCGAACTCACGTCCGCCGTCCGAGAGGGCGACCCCGCGACAGAGATCGTGGCGTACGCGGACGAGATCGATGCTGACGCGATCGCCATGGGTACGCGTGGCCGCCACGGCGAACACGCCTTCCTGTTGGGCAGCGTCGCGGAAGCGGTCGTCCGGTCGGCACCCCAGCCCGTGTTGACTGTCCGGCAACTAGAAGACGCCGAGGCCGCCTAACCGCTCGGCACACCGACCGGGGTGTTTTTGAGCGTCGCTCCGCTGGTGTGCGTATGAAAGATTGGCTTATCGACGACGACCGACTCTCAATCGGTCGCAAATCGGTTCTCCCCGGTGCAGGCTTCTTCGAGCCCGAATCTATCGAGGCCGAACAGGAAGAACGCGAGGCTGCCGAAACGCTCGCCGATGCGTCCGTGATCGTTGTGGCGGATCCCGACGCCGACGGACTCGCCTGCACGGCGCTGATCCGCCTGGCCCACGGCGAGGGTGCGCTGCTTCCGACCGGTCCGCACGAACTCCGTGACGCCTTCGAGTGGATCGCCGAGTACGCCGCTCCCGATGCAGCCCTGTTCGTCTGTGATCTCTGTCCCGATAGCGAGGACGACATCGCTGACCTCTCAGCGGTCAACGACCATCTCGGAAGCATCGCGTGGTTCGATCACCACCAGTGGAACGAGGACCTCGCCGATACGGTCCGGGCCGCCGGCGTCGATCTCACGGTCGGTGATTCGGAGGCGGTCTGTACGGCGGACGTTGCGTACGAGGGGTTGAATGCCGACTTCGACGACCGGTACGCCGAACTCGCCCGGGTGACACGGGACCACGACCTGTGGATCCGCGAGGACGAACGCTCCGACGACCTGGCCGATTACGCCCACTGGGTCGACCCCGAAACCTACATCGAGACCGTGATGGAACACGGCGCGGATCTACCGCCGGAGGCAAAACAGCTGCTCGCCGAGCGCCGCGTCGAGAAGGAGGCGCTCATCGACAAAGCCGTCGAGCGAGCCGAAATACGCGAGGTCGGCCCGTGGACGGTCGGCGTCACGTACGGCCGCTGTTCGCAGAACGAGGTCGCCGAAGCCTTGCGCGAACAGGGGACGGATGCGGCCGTCATCGTCAAACCCGCCGGCTCGGCGTCGATCCGCGGGACCGACAATTTCGAGCGGTGTCACGAGGTCGCCGCGCAGGTCAACGGCGGTGGCCACCCGAAAGCCGCGGGCTGTAAACCCGATATCTACGACGATATGCTCGATTACGCTCACCACTGGACCACTCACGGCGCAGTCGCAAAACAGGCGATCATCGACGCGTTCCGCCGCCTCGACCCCGAAGCGAGTCCAGATTCGGTTGAGTGAGTTACTCCTCGACGACCCACTTGTCGGAGTACCGTATCCCGCACTCGCAGGCCACGTAGGCGTGAATCACGGGGCCATCTGCATAGAGGCCGCCGACTTCCTCGTTCTGTTCCTCGGCGAACGCGAAGATAAACTTCGGGGTGTGGTCCTCGCCGTCGGGGCAGGTCGCATCGGTGCAGCCCCCGGTCACGGAGCCGTCCCGCTTCATCGCCTCCTGTGCGAGAGCCATCGGATCAATTCCCGTTGCCTGTTGGAAGACCTCCCGGGCCTGATCACCGTCCATCAACAGGACGATCCCGTCTTCGACGCGTTCTCCGTGCTCTTCGAGGGCATCGGCGTTCGAGACGCTGTCGTCGTGTAGGAATATGTGAATGTCCGACGGTCGTTCTCCGGCCAAAAACGACTCGCGCTCGCTCATGGCTCCACTTGCGATAGCCGGCGGAATAAGCGCTCTGGAATCTCTCTTCGACCGATTACTCTTCGGCGTAGGTTATCTCATCGATTTCGCGGCGCTCTCCGTCGGCGTCATCGCCCTCGTATTTATATACCGCCCCCTCGTCCTCGTCCGCGGTCGCGTTGTGTGATCCATCACAGAACGGCTTGTCGTCCGACAGCCCACACTGACAGATGTACGCTTTCCCATCGTCGCCGAAATCGTTCTCATCGATCGGCTTCGGTCCCTTCGATTCGTGGGTGACTTCGCGCGCCATGCCGGTATCACGGTTGCAATCCCGTTAAAACTCTTGGAATTCGCGACCGCGGTTCACACCGAGAGGAAGGTTCCGACGACGACCCGAGTCAAGATCGATACCAGTGCGGCGATCCACGACAGCGCCACGAAGTGAAGGTAGGTGTTGATCTTGTGGCCGCCGTCGACGGTCCGAACCATCAGCGCCGAGAGCATCGCCGAGAACATGATGACGATGACTAGCAGGAACTCGATCAGCGGGATGTTGTACATGTCCGTGTTGATGAGCTGGCCGGCGAACCCGCCTGCGTTCCCGATTTCGAGATCCATGTTGCTTAGAATCCGAACGACTTCGAGGCCGATGAAGAAGGCAAACGTCGCTGCCGCGGTGATCCCGTATAGCAGACCGATGAGCGTCGTCGTTGCCTGATTACGCTGCTGGCGGAGTCGGTTAACCTCGTTCATGTTCTCGCCGATCAATTCTCCGAGAATCTGGGGATCGCCGCCCATCTCTCGACCGATGAGATACATCTCGCTGAACGTCTGGATCAGATAGGAGCGACAGTCGGCGGTGAAGTACCGCCACGCCTCGGCGGGCTCGATCCGCATGTTGAGTCGCTTGTAGAGGTCATCGATGTTGTCGGTCAGCGGCCCGAAGTCTTTCTCCCGCAGCGTCTGCAACACGTCGGAACTGGTCGACTGCTTGACCGACTCTGTCGTCCCGAGTGCTCGGATGAAACTGGGGAACTCGTCGTCGCGCGCTTTGACGAGCTTCTCCTGGCGGTAGAGGACGATTCCCGGAATCAAAAGCGGTGTGATCGGGATTACCGCGTACATCGGCAGCGGCATCGGTGTTCCGAAAAAGGGGATGATCGCCGAAATCCGGAACGGGAGAATCCCGAGTAGGCCGCCGTAGGTGACGAAGACGAGGCCGGCCGAGAGCCCCACACCCGCCCAGAAACTCGCTTTGATCCGTGGCCCGGCCTGTGAGGGTTTTTCCGGGGGGTGATACCACCGGGGATCGTACGGCGCAACCGAGCGCAAGGCCATGTAGAACCCGCTCTGGATGAAGATGTATATTACGATAACTGCGCTGACAGTCAGCGTCGGATCTGTTCCGGTCAGCACCGGCAGGACGACCGCGAACACCAGCGCGAACGTCATCGACAGCACCATCGATAGATAGAGGTCTTTCATCACGTCGATGTTGGTCAACGTTGATTCGTAGACCGTCGCGTACTCCTGGATGATACTCTCCTGTTCGGTGAGCAAATACTCCCGAAGGGACTGACCGGCGCTGATGGTGTAGGCGAGTCGCTCGAAAAAGTCCGCGACCGTTTCGCTGGGGACCTCTTGTGCACGACGGCGACAGGCATCGTCCAGACTCTGATTCCACGTATCGACGAGTTCGACGACGCGCGCCATCTCCTTTGCGAGTTCGCCGTACTCCTCTTCTTGGGCCAGCGAGCGGAAGACCTCCATCCGGTCGATTTTCGTGATCGCCAGCACGGTCATGTGGGTGACCATCAGGTGAAACTGGTTGTTCAGTTGGCGACGGCGCTGGCCAACCAGAATCTTCGGATAGAAAACCGCCGAGACGAAGGCAAGGAGCCCGAGAAGGGGGATCGGAGCCCGGACGATTAGTGGCTGTCCATTCAAGAAAAACGGCGCCACGATTGTCACGAGACAGAAGGCGAGTGCCGGGACCAGAATGAACGTAATATACTGGCCCATCGGCATCTGCATCCGCCGGTAGGATTCGAGCAGCGATTTGATGTTCTCGGTGATCGTCAGATCGAACGCAGGATCCGCACTATCAGTCGCCATCAGTCCTGCCTGTAGATGTCGAAGGGGAGTCCTTCGACACCGTCTCGCTGGAAGTCAGTTATCAGCTCGTTCACCTCGTGGTAGCCGACGATCCCCTCCTGAATCGCCCGCTCGATGATCCGGGCCCGGAAGTCCAGGTCGTCGTAGATATCTCGGGTGTCCTCGTAGCCGAGCAGTGTCGCGATCTGTTCTTCGAGGACGTAGGAGTTGTTCCGGCCCTGGAAGACGATTTCGTCCTCGACGGGATCCCAGTAAAAGGCCTGCCGGGTGACGACGCCGTCCATCTCCTTGGAGTAGCCCTCGATCTCTTGGACCGAGGTCACACGTCGAAGCACGTCGTCGCCCTGTTTGACCCGGTTCTGGAACAGCGCCACGTCGGCGTTGTCCATGAACGTCTCGGGGATGTTGATCGGATCTCCCGTGAATCGCTGGATCATCGAGACGATGTCGCTTGCGTGGAAGGTCAGCATGACGGGGTGGCCGGTCTGTGCCGCCTGGAATGCCATCCGACCCTCCTCGCCACGAACCTCGCCGACGATGATGTAGTCCGGGCGGGACCGCAGCGCGGCCGCGACCAGATCGAACATCGAAATCGAGGTCTCCTCGTCGTCGCCCTCCCGGGTCAGCAGTTGCTGCCAGGTGTCGTGTGGCGGCATGACCTCCGCGGTGTCCTCCGCGGTGTAGACCTTCGAGTCCCGCGGGATGAACGAC
>JBLGCM010000077.1:0-6644 GCA_047617345.1 Natronomonas sp.
GAGACCGACGAGGCGGAGTCGTCGGTCGGAGCGGGAACCATCGACGGCGACTCCGGCGAACTGCTCGAAGCGGGCGAATCTCCAGCGGAAACGGAGGCCGAAGCAACTAAAACCGAGGGGGACGACAGCGAGAACAACACGGAGGAGTCCGACAGCGATATTATCATCGCCTGACGGACGCTCCGCCCCAGCCTATGTACATCAAAGAGCTCGTACTCGACAATTTCAAGAGTTTCGGCCGGAAGACCCGGATCCCCTTCTACGAGGACTTCACGACGGTCACCGGACCCAACGGCTCGGGGAAATCGAACGTCATCGACTCCATTCTCTTCGCGCTCGGACTCGCCCGCACGTCGGGTATCCGCGCTGAGAAACTCACCGACTTGATCTACAATCCCGGCCACCAGGAGGGAAGTTCCTTCGAGGGCGAGCGGGAGGCGAGCGTCGAGGTCATCCTGGACAACAGTGATCGCACCCTCGAACGCTCACAGATCGTCAATGCCGCCGGGACTGACGATGTGGGCGACATTGACGAGGTGAGTGTCAAGCGCCGGGTCAAAGAGACAGAAGAGAACTACTACTCGTATTATTATATCAACGGCCGCTCGGTGAACCTCTCGGACATCCAAGACCTGCTCGCGCAGGCGGGAATCACTCCCGAAGGGTACAACGTCGTCATGCAGGGCGACGTGACCGAAATCATCAATATGACGCCGGGTGCGCGCCGGAAAATCATCGACGAAATCGCCGGTGTCGCCGAATTCGACGCGAAAAAAGAGGAGGCCTTCGAGGAACTGGAGGTCGTCGAGGACCGCATCGAGGAAGCCCAGTTGCGGATCGACGAGAAGACAGCACGCCTCGATCAACTCGAAGACGAACGCGATACCGCGCTACAGTATCAGGACCTCCGCGAGGAAAAAGAGACCTACGAGGGCTACCGACGCGCTGCCGAACTGGAAGAGAAACGCGAGCAACGCACCAGCGTCGACAGCGAGATCGACGACCTCGAAGAGACACTGACCGACCGACAGTCGACGCTCGACAAACGGCAAGGCGAGGTGATGCGTCTCGACGAGGAACTCGAAGACCTCAACGCCGAAATCGAGCGCAAAGGCGAGGACGAACAACTGGAGATCAAACGCGAAATCGAGGAGATCAAAGGCGACATCTCCCGCCTGGAAGACAAAATCGAGAACGCGGAAGAACGTGTTGAGGATGCCGAAAACGAGCGCCGGCAGGCCTTCGTCAAGATCGACAGCAAACAGGAGCGTATCGACGATCTCGACGGCGAAATCCGGGAACTCAAAGTCTCGAAATCCTCGATCGCTGCGGACATTCAGGACAAAGAGTCCACGCTCGAATCCGTCGAGGCCGAAATCGACGAGATCGGTGCGGAGTTCGAGGAGGTCAAGGACCGCCTCCAGACGAAAAAAGAGCAGTTAGAGGGGGCGAAATCGACGAAAAACGACCTCCAGCGCGAGCAGGACCGCCTGCTCGACGAGGCCCGCCGGCGCTCGAAAGAGCAGGAGGAACTCGAAACCGAAATCGAGGAGGCAGAGGCGAAGATCCCCGAGATCGAAGACGAGATCGGGGATCTCGAAGTCGAACTCGACAAGGCCGAACGGAACCAAGAGACCATCGCCGAAGTCGTCGACGACCTTCGCACGGAGAAACGCGAACTGCAGGAGCAACTCGACGAGATCGAAGACGATCTGAACGCCGCCCAGCAGGAGTACGCCGAACTCGAAGCCAAGGCGGATCAGTCCGGCGATAGCTCCTACGGCCGCGCGGTGACGACGGTTCTCGACAGCGGCATCGAGGGCGTCCACGGCGCGGTCGCACAGTTGGGAAGCGTCTCCGGGCGGTACGCCACGGCGTGTGAGACGGCCGCAGGCGGTCGCCTCGCCAACGTCGTCGTCGACGACGATCGGATCGGCCAGCGCTGTATCGAGTTCCTCAAATCTCGCAACGCCGGCCGCGCGACGTTCCTGCCGATCACGGACATGCAGAACCGCTCGCCGTCCTCGCCGCCGGATCACGAGGGGGTGATCGACTTCGCGTACAACCTCGTCGACTTCGATCCAGAGTACGCAGGCGTGTTCTCGTATGTCCTCGGAGATACCCTCGTCGTCGAGGACATCGAGACGGCCCGCGAACTGATGGGTAACTACCGGATCGTCACGCTCGACGGCGATCTGGTCGAGAAGTCCGGCGCGATGACCGGCGGCTCGAAGAGCGGGTCGCGGTATTCCTTCGAGGGAAGCGACGGAAAACTCGAACGCGTCGCCGCGAAGATCAACGATCTCGAAGATCAGCGTCAGTCCGTCCGCGAGGAGATCCGCGACGTGGAGGACAGACTCGAAGACGCCCGCGACCGCGAGGGCAACGCCAACGAACAGGTTCGCGAGATCGCGTCGGAGATCGAAAAACGCGAGAGCCAGATCGGGGAGACCGAGGACCGGATCGACCGGATGGAAGACGAACTGGCTGATATCGAGGCCGAGCGCGAGGACGTCTCCGACCGAATGGACGAACTCGAAGCCGAGATTGCCGAGCAAAACGAGACCATCGCCGAGATCGAGGGAATGATCGCCGACCTCGAAGCCGAGGTCGAGGACTCGAAACTACCCGAACTGACCGCCGAGGCGGAGTCGATCCGCGAGGATATCGACGACCTGCGGGCTCGGCGGGACGAACTCGACGCCGAACTCAACGAACTCACCCTCGAAAAGGAGTACGCCGAAGACGCGATCGAGGATCTGCACGACGACATCGAGGCCGCTCAAAAGCGCAAGGAGAACGCCGAAGACAAGATCGACGAGTTCGAGGCGGCAATCGGCGAGAAGGAGGCCGAACTCGACGAGAAAGAACGGGAAGTCGCCGAACTCGAAGCGGAACTCGCTGAACTGAAAGGCGAGCGCGAAGACCTGCGCGAACAGTTGAACGAGGCCAAACAGGAGCGCGACGAGGCACAGACCGCAGTCGATTCGGTCGAAGTCGACCTTGCGGAACTGCGCGACGAACAGGAGCGACTCACGTGGGAAATCGACGAACTCGAAGCCAAAGTCGGCGAGTACGACCCCGAAGACATTCCGGACCACGAGACCGTTGAAGCGGAGATCGACAGGCTGGAAGGCGAGATGGAGGAGCTCGAACCGGTGAACATGCTCGCTATCGAGGAGTACGACCGCGTCAGCGACGATCTCGACGAGTTGCAGGACAAACGCGAAACGCTCGTCGAGGAGGCCGAGGGAATCCGCGACCGGATCCAGAGCTACGAGGACCGGAAAAAGGAGACGTTCATGGCGTCGTTCGAGGCTATCGACGAGCAGTTCCAGGACATCTTCGAGCGACTCTCGGACGGAACGGGCCGACTGCACCTCGAAAACGAGGAGGAACCCTTCGACGGCGGGCTGACGATGAAAGCCCAGCCCGGCGACAAGCCGATCCAGCGACTCAACGCGATGAGCGGCGGCGAGAAGTCCCTGACCGCGCTGGCGTTTATCTTCGCCATCCAGCGACACAACCCCGCACCCTTCTACGCGCTCGACGAGGTTGACGCCTTCCTCGATGCCGCCAACGCCGAACTGGTCGGAGAGATGGTCGACGAACTCGCAGGGGAGGCCCAGTTCGTCGTCGTCTCGCACCGCTCGGCGATGCTCGATCGCTCCGAGCGAGCGATTGGCGTCACGATGCAGGACAACAACGTCTCCGCAGTGACCGGGATCGACCTCTCCGGCGAACCGGAGGTGACTGCCGATGACTGAGGCCGCCAGAAAACACATTCCGGCGGAGTCGAAGCGGCCGACAACGGCGCCGGAGCAGTCCTCCACGCGAGGTGAACGCCGATGACAGACGAGGAGATCCCGCTCGATCTCACCGGGCACGAAGACCGCGAGCGTCCCGGCGATAGTACGGACGGGCTTCCGGGAACGACGCCCTCCGGAACCGACGAGTCAGTCGAGCGGCCCGATCCAGACGCGGACGACGAGGAGATCGAACCGGTCGAGGTTCTCGTCCAGTTGGCCAAAGACGGCGAAATCGATCCGTGGGACATCGACATCGTCGAGGTGACCGACAAGTTCCTCGACCGACTGGACGGGGCCGACCTCCGGACCTCGGGACGGGCGCTCTTTTATGCGAGTGTGCTCTTGCGGATGAAAAGCGACAGCGTCTTCGAGGACGACGAGGGCGAACCCGAGACAGAGCCGTGGGAGCAGGCGATGGCTCCCGAGGACGGCTTCGAGGATCCGGACCCCTTCGCGACACTGGAAGCCGAAATCGACCGCCGTCTCGAGCGCAAGCGCGCCCGCGGAACACCGCAGACGCTGGACGAACTCGTCAGGGATCTCCGCGAGGCCGAGCGGGACCGCTGGTGGAAAGACTCCCGCGAGTACGACACCAGCGACTCGCCGGAACACCACCAGCAGGGAACGCAGGAACTGGATTACCGCTCCGGCGATCAGTTCCGGATGGACGACGAGCCCACGGAGCAAGAGGTCACCGGAAAGACCCACGGCGAGGACATCGACGAGATCATCGACGGCGTCCATGCGGCCGTCCGCGAGCAGTACGACCAGGGCCGTGCCGAAGTGCTGTTCCGCGAAGTCGAATCCGCCGGCGGATCGCGGGTCGACACCTACCTCGGCTTGCTCTTTCTGTCCCACCGCGGGCAGGTCCGACTTCAACAGGACGACCTGTTCGGCGACCTCTGGGTGCAAGATCCCAACGCGGTGACCGGGTCGGGCGAAGTCGCAGCGGACTGATCGCCGTTCCCGCAACCATAGTTGCTTTGAGTCTCCCGACCGTACCAGTGCGTAATGACAGCGACTGCGGACGTGACCCGGCGGCAGGCCTGGCTGATGGCGGCCCGGCCACAGACGCTGCCGGCGGGTGGGGCACCGGTCGTCATCGGCGTGGCGCTGGCTTTCGCCGACGGCGTGTTCGCGCCGCTGCCGGCAGTCGCGGCGCTGGTCGGCGCGCTGCTCATCCAGATCGGCACCAACTTCGCCAACGACTACTACGACGCCGTCAACGGCGCTGATACCGAGGACCGCGAAGGATTTACTCGCGTGACGGCTGGCGGGTTGATCGATCCCCCCGAAGTCAAGCGGGCGATGATCGGGACCTACGTCCTCGCCGTCGTCGTCGGGCTCTATCTCGTCTACATCGGCGGCCTTCCGATCCTCGTGGTCGGTCTGTCGAGCATCATCGCCGGGGTTCTCTACACCGGTGGCCCCTACCCCTACGGCTACTACGGACTCGGCGACCTGTTCGTCTTCGTCTACTTTGGGCTCGCTGCCGTCACCGGGACGTACTACGTGCAAGCGGTCACCGCACTCGGCGTCGACCCGCTAGTCACGGCGATCCCCGCGGGAGCAGTTACGACCGGATCAGTCCTCGCCGGTGTCGCGGCCGGGGCGCTCGCGACCTGTCTTCTGGTCGTGAACAACATCCGCGACCGGGAGACCGACGCCGAGGTCGGCAAGCGAACGCTCGCGGTGTTGCTCGGCTACCGCTTCTCCCGCGTCGAGTTCTGCGGGCTACTCGCGACAGCGTATGCCGTTCCGGTGGCCCTCTGGACCTGGCTCTCGTACCATCCGGGAGTGCTCCTGCCGCTGCTTTCGCTTCCGCTTGCGGCCACTATCACCCGCGTCGTCCTGACCGAGCGAACCGGCGACGCGCTGAACCCGGCGCTCGAACGGACCGGGCAACTCCTCGCGGTCTTCGCCCTGCTTTTCGGGGCCGGACTGGTTGCACCGGTGGTGATCTGAGATGCTCGAAATTCAGCAGTTCAGCGTCCGTCTCGCCTCGCCGCTGGAGACGGCCCGCGGAACCATCGACGCTCGCGACGGCTTTCTCGTTCGCTTCGAGACCGACGACCTGCACGGTCTGGGAGAGGCGACGCCGCTGGTCGGCTGGACGGAATCGTACGAGGAGTGCCACGAGGGGCTCGACCGCGCCCAGCGGGTCGCCGAGGAACTGGACTGGGGAATCGCACTCGGGAAACTCGAAGCTCCGGCCGCCAGACACGGTCTGTCGCTCGCACTCGCGGAGGGGCGAGCGAAAACGCGGGACTGCCCGCTCTATCAGTCTCTCAGTGAGGGCGACCAGACGGTCGAATCCGTCCCAGTCAACGCGACACTCGGCGCAGACGAACCGACGGTGCTCGCGAACCGGGCCAGCGCGGCCGTCGAGGGGGGCTATCCGGCGGTCAAGATCAAAGTCGGCACGAACGGGGTCGAGGAAGATATCGAGCGGATCCGCGCCGTCCGGAACGCGGTCGGCGACGATGTCGAACTGCGCGTCGACGCCAACGGCGCGTGGACGCTCGACCAGGCAAGCGCGGCTATCGAGGCGCTGGCCGCTCTGGACGTGGCCTACGTCGAACAACCCTTGCCGACCGCCGAACTGAGCTCTCACGCTAGCCTTCGCGGTGACGGCGTCGATATCGCGCTGGACGAGTCGCTCGTGACCCACAGCGTCGCGGACATCATCTCGGCCAACGCGGCGGACGTCATCGTCCTCAAACCGATGGTGTTGGGCGGGCCGGACCGCGCGGTCGAAGCCGCCCGGAACTGCCGTGAGGCGGGGATCGATCCGGTCATCTCGACGACCATCGACGCCGTCGTCGCGCGGGTCGG
>JBLGCM010000078.1:0-6639 GCA_047617345.1 Natronomonas sp.
GTTCGAGTTCGTCCCAGATTCGTTCCCGGAGGCGCTGTTTGTCCATACGCGCCGTTGTCTCGCCACGCACTTGGCTCCGAACATCCCGCCCGACCGCTCCGTGCGAAACGACAGCACGGCGTGCTCACCGCGAGTTTTGCCGTAACTCGTGGTTATAGAAGTCTGGAGATATATGAGTGTGATACATGACTGACGAACGAGAGCAACCGCTGGGCTTTGGCACCCGGTGTATTCACGCCGGGCAGGAAACGGCAGACCCGGCGACAGGGGCGCGTGCCCCGCCGATCTACCAGACGACTTCGTATGTTTTCGACGACGCGGACAACGCCGCGGACCGATACGCGCTGGAGGCGGACGGCAACGTCTACTCGCGGTTCGACAATCCGACGGTCTCGATGCTCGAAACGCGGCTCGCGAGCCTCGAATCCGCGACCGGCGCGGTCGCGACCGGGTCGGGGATGGCCGCGCTGGACGCCGCGACCTCGGTGCTCGCCTCGGCCGGGGACAACGTCGTCTCCGCCGCGTCGATTTACGGCGGCACTCACTCCTACTACTCGAACATGGCGACCCGCCGCGGGGTCGAACCCCGATTCGTCGATACGCTCGATCCAGAGGCGTATGGGGAAGCTATCGACGAGGACACCGCCTACGTTCACTTCGAGACCATCGGCAACCCGTCGCTGGTGACGCCGGACTTCGAGGCCATCGCCGAGGTGGCCCACGACCGCGGCGTCCCCGTTTTCGTCGATAATACCTTCGGAACGCCCGCGCTCTGTCGCCCGCTCGAATACGGCGCGGATCTGGTCTGGGAGTCGACGACCAAGTGGATCCACGGCTCCGGCACCACCGTCGGCGGCGTCCTCGTCGAGGACGGCGAGTTCCCGTGGACGGACTATTCCGACCGATTCCCCGAGATCGGCGGGGAGAACCCCGCATTCGACGGGACTACGTTCGCCGAGGAGTTCCCGGAGCAGCCGGTGACGATGGCCGCCCGCCAGCGGTCGGTCCGGAGCACGGGCAACGGGCAGAAGCCCTTCGACGCCTGGGTGACCATGCAGGGCGCGGAGACGCTGTCGCTGCGAATGGAACGCCACTGCGAGAACGCGATGACCGTCGCGGAGTACCTCGGTGACCACCCGGACGTGGCGTGGGTCGAGTACCCCGGCCTCGAAGCCCACGAGACCCACGACAACGCCGCGGAGTATCTCGACGGCGGGTTCGGCGGCATGGTCACCTTCGGACTGAACGGCGGGTACGACTCGGCGGTCACGCTGTGTGAGGAGACCGACCTCGCGCAGTTCCTGGCCAACATCGGCGACGCGAAGACGCTGATCATCCACCCCGCGAGCACGACCCACGCCCAGTTGAGCGAGGAGGAACAGCGCGCCTCCGGCGTTACCCCCGATCTCCTCCGGCTGTCGGTCGGTATCGAGGACGTCGAGGATATCCTCGCGGATCTCGATCAGGCAATCGAACGGGCGGAGTCATGAACGTCGAACACGACACCATCTCGCTGGGGGAGTTCGAGTTCGAGTGCGGCGAGACGGTTCCCGACCTCGAACTCGCCTACGAGACCTACGGCGAGTTCACCGGCGAGAACGCCGTCCTCGTCTGTCACGCGCTGACCGGTAGCGCCCACGTCGCCGGTCACAGCCGCGCCGCCGGGACGGCCGGCCAGGCCCGCGCGTGGTGGGACGACATCGTCGGCCCGGGGAAAGCTATCGACACGACCGAATACTACGTCGTCTGTGCGAACGTCCCCGGCTCGTGTTACGGCTCGACCGGCCCGCCGTCGACCAACCCCGAAACCGGCGAGCCCTACGGGACCGACTTCCCGGCGGTGACGGTCACCGACTGGACGGAGGCCCAGCGTCGCCTGCTCGACGAACTCGGCGTCCCGCACCTGCACGCCGTCGTCGGCGGTAGCGTCGGCGGGATGAACGTCCTCGAATGGGCCAAACAGCACCCGGATCACGTCGAGCGGATCGTCCCCATCGCCGCCGCCGCCCGCCTCGACCCCCAGTGTCTCGCGCTCGATGCCATCGCTCGCCGCGCGATCACGACCGACGAGCACTGGAACGGCGGCGACTACTACGACGACGACCCGCCCTCTGACGGACTGGCCATCGCCCGACAGATCGGCCACGTGATGTACCTCTCGAAGTCTTCGATGGATCGCAAGTTCGGCCGCCGTGCCGCCGGCCGCGACGCCGTCAGGACCTTCCCGAGCGATCCCGCTGCCGGCTTTTTCCCGTACCGAGACGTGGAGTCCTACCTCGATTATCAGGCCGAGAAGTTCGTCGAACGGTTCGACGCCAACTCCTATCTCTACCTGACCCGGGCGATGGACAACTACGACCTCTCGCAGGGCTTTGAAGGGGACACCGACGCCCTCGCCGCCTTCGACGGCGATGCGCTCGTGATCTCGTTCACCGAGGACTGGCATTTCACCGTCACGCAGGCCGAGGCGCTGGCCGACGCGATGCGCGAGTCCGCTGTCGACGTGGCTCATCACGTCATCGAATCGGATCACGGCCACGATGCGTTCCTGGTCGAACCGGATCACGTCGGCCCGCCACTCGCTGACTTCCTCGACGAAGGGCTCTCGGGCAAGGCAATCACCGACACGGACGAGGCGTTCGAGCCCGACGACGAGTTCGCGCCGGTACACACGAGCCTGTTCTCGCAGTGAGCTTTTCCGACCGGCAGCCGAGTCCCCGGTATGGACGTCGCGATCATCAGCGATACGCATATTCCCTCCCGCGCACAGGCGATTCCCGAACAGTTTCGCGACCGCATCGCGGCCGCAGACCACGCGATTCACGCGGGCGATTTCGACTCGAAGGGGGCGCTCGCAGACGTACAGGACCTCGCCGGGAATCTCACGGCCGTCGCCGGCAACATGGACCCGCGGGTCGGTCTGCCCGAGGTCGCGGCCGTCGAACTCGGCGGGGTGGAGTTCGTCGTCGCTCACGGTACCGGCTCTCCGCGGGGATACGAGGACCGCATCGCCAACGCTGTCCGGGAACACGCCGCCAGCGAGTCAGCGGTCGGTATCGCCGGTCACACCCACGAACTGCTGGATGCCGTTCACGACGGGATTCGGCTGCTCAATCCCGGCAGCGCCACGGGGGCAAGTCCCGCGAGCGGGGCGACGATGCTGACCGCCACCGCCGAGGGCGGCGAACTGTCGGTCACGGTTCACGACGCGTAGTCAGAGTCCCCGTCCAGATTCGCCAGTTCCGGGCCCCTTTTGAGGCGGTACGCCCGAGTGGCGGTATGAACGTCTTCGCCGTCGAGGGGTTGCCCGAAGTCGAACCCGGCGACGACATCGCCGCCATGATCGACGACCGGATCGACCTTCGGGACGGCGATGTCGTCTGTGTTGCGAGCACGATCGTCTCGAAAGCGGAGGGTCGACAGGCCGACCTCGCCGCGTTCGAGGCCGGCGAACGGGCCGAGTCGATCGCCGACCGGATCGGCGACATCGCCGACGAACAGAAAGACCCCCGCTTCGCGCAGGCAGTCATCGAGGAGAGCGAACAACTGCTCATGGAGGTTCCGATCATGCTCGCCGTGACGCAGTTCGGTCACGTTACGGTCAATGCCGGCATCGATCGCTCGAACGTCCCCGACGCCGATCTGTTGCTCCTGCCGGCGGATCCGACCGCGAGCGCGCGGCGGCTCCACGAGGAACTCGGCGTCCCGGTCATCGTCACCGACACGTCGGGACGGCCGTTCCGCCACGGCCAGCGCGGCGTCGCCATCGGCTGGGCCGGCATACCGGCCGCGCGGGACTGGCGAGGAAAACATGACCGCGACGGGAAGGAACTCGAAGCGACCGTCCAGGCGGTCGTCGACGAACTCGCCGCCGCCGCGAACCTCGTCACCGGCGAGGGCGCGGGCGGGAAACCCGTCGCCGTCGTCCGGGACTGGGAGTTCGGCGAGTTCGACGGCAGCGACGACCTCTTTCGGGAGGAAGACGAAGACCTCATCCGGCCCGCTCTGGAGGAGTACTCGCATGCTGGGGATTGAACTCACGCCGGAACAGCCGGTCGAGCGGCTCGGTGACCTCGCCGTCCGCGCCGAAGACGCCGGCTTCGAGACGGTTTTCGTCAGCCACCACTACAACAACCGCGACGAGTTCGTCGCGCTGGCGGATATCGCCCGCCGAACGGAATCGGTTCGGCTCGGGCCGGGGATTACCAATCCCTACGAGACCCATCCGGTGACGCTGGCCTCGCGAGCGGCAACGATCGACGAGTTTTCCGATGGTCGTGCCGTCTTCGGGATCGGCCCGGGCGATAGCTCGACGCTTGGAAACCTCGGCTACGATCACGACGGCGCGCTCCGTCGCGTGCTCGAAACCATGCAGGTGAGCCGTCGCCTCTGGGACGGCGAGCGCGTCGACCACGACGGCGCCTTCGAGGCCGTCGACGCGGGGTTAAACTACGACGCTCGCCGACTTCCCATCTACGTCGGCGCGCAGGGCCCGCACATGACTCGCATGGCCGCAAAGCACGCCGACGGCATCCTCTACAACGGCGCACACCCCCGCGATATCGAGTGGGCGGGCGAGCGGGTCACAGAGGGCCTCGCCGAGCGACCCGACGACCGCGGAGTCCCCGGGTCGACCGACTCGAAGACTCGCCAGACAGCATCCGACGGTGAGTTCGACTTCGGCGTCTACGCGAGCGTGAGCCTCGGAACCGACGAACAGGCCGCACGCGAGGCCGCGCGCCCGCCTGTTGCCTTCATCGCCAGCGGCGCACCGAAGCCGGTGCTTGAGCGGCACGGACTGGACGGCGAGCGAGCGAATGAGATCGATGCGGCTATCTCGGCCGGCGACTTTACCGAAGCGTTCGGGCTCGTGAGCCCGGAGATGATCGACGCCTTCTGTATCGCCGGCACACCTGAAACCACCCGCGAGCAGTTCGAGGCGGTTCTCTCTGAAGCCGATAGCCTCGCCATGAGTTCGCCGCTCGGCCCGGATCTGGAGACGGCGATCGAACTGATGGGTGAGTTGGCGACGGATCTGCCAGTGTGAGACGACCGGCCTCCGGAACCGGCGGCTATTCGGTCAGCCCCAACCGCTGTACTGTCGGGAGATCCCACCCGCGGCTGACGGCGGTTAACCGGCTGAGGACGGTCACGGCCGCACAGAGTCCGGCGGCGACGCTTCCGGAGACACCGAGTACTCCCGCGAGCACGTAGGCCATGCCTCCCAGCACCGCACAACTCGCGTAGAAATCGTCGAAGAGAATGAACGGGGGTCGATCCAGGAGGATATCGGCAAACGCGCCCCCGCCAACCGCGTTAATCATGCCGACGGTCACGATACCGAACGCTGAAACGCCAACGGTGGAAGCGACGATAACACCGGTCGTGGTAAAGGCGGCCAGCCCGATTGCGTCCGCGACGAGCGCGATCGGATGCGTCTCCGGTGCTGGCAGGACGGCACTCAGGACGACCGCCAATCCGACTCCGGTTAGTCCGAGCGCGATCTCGACCGGAGATTGCAGTGCCAGCGGAACCCGGGTCACGAGAAGATCACGCGTCGTGCCGCCGGCAAACGCCATTGCCAGCCCGACGATCGTAATCCCGAGGATATCGAACTCCTCGTTGATCGCCTTCGACGAACCAACGAGGGCGAACGCGATCAGCCCGACGGTGTTCATCACTGCGAATGGATCGCCGAACAGAGCCGCGAGAATGGTCTGGCCCATGAGCTATTTTACTAAAACGGATCTGTTGAGTGCTTCGAAACGAATCTCTCCCCTGCGTCAGTGAGGACTCACCGTCGCTCGGATCGGCCGGTCGCATCCGGTGTGAACGAGGGGAACTCCGTTCAGTTTTCGGGGTGTTCGGCACCGAACGATTCCGGGAGGAGCGGGCTGAGAACCGCGCCGACGGAGAGGTAGCCGAAGTACGCGGTCGGAGCGATGACGAGGAGGGCTCCGATGAGGACGAGGACCCCTTCGATTGGCCCCTGCGTCGCAATGTCGGCGAACTCTCCGGGCATTTCGATGATGCTGTCGATCAGTCGGGATGGCAGGCTCATATCCGTGTGTTACCCGGAGTGTACTTGTGTGTGTCCCTCTCGTCTCGGAACCGATGGGCTAAGATAGATCGAGGCCCAACTCCGGCTATGTCCGACCGCTCGCTCGACGAGTTCGTTCCCGACGCCGAGTCGGACGGCGAGAGCAACGCCACCGGCGGTCCGGAATCGACGGAAAGCGTGGTCCAAGAGTCCACGACAGTCGATCCGGCGGCGGCGACAGCGACGGTCTCACCCGGCGGTACGGCCTGTGACGCTTGCGGCGAGACGGCCACACGCCGCTGGCACGACGATGGACAGTACGTCTGCCGCGCGTGCAAGGAGTGGTAGTTCTCCCGCCGTTTTTTGTCGTGGCGAGTCAACGCTCACACATGAACTTCGAGGTCGTCCAGGGCGATATCGCACAGCAATCGGCGGACGTGCTGGTCAACGCCGCGGGGACGAGTCTGCAGATGGGGTCCGGCGTCGCCGGCGCCCTGCGCCGCGGTGCGGGCCAGCAGATCAACGACGAAGCGGTCTCGAAGGGACCGGTCGACCTCGGCGGGGTCGCCGCCACCGACGCCTACGACCTCGACGCCGAG
>JBLGCM010000079.1:0-6586 GCA_047617345.1 Natronomonas sp.
CGACCGGGTCGGCCGAAGCGGGCTCGAAGCAGCCGTCCTCGCGTTCGACCAGACCGAGATCCAGCGCGGACTCCCGGAGCACCTGCCGGACGGCCGCTGGATGGGGCTGGCCCTCGATGTATTCGTGGATCTCGGCCGGGTCGATTGGTCTGACTTCCCGGAGGTACTTCGCGTTGTCGCGCACCTGACTGCGCTGTGTGTCGTCCATGTTAGTCGGATTCCTCGGGCGTCTCCAGTCGCGCTGCGTCGTACAATCGCTCGAACTCCGCGGTGTCGGCGTCGGCAAGTCTTCCTGCCGCATCTGCCACGTCGTCGGCTCCCCCGAACGCCGACTGGATATCGGCGTAGACGCGGCTCTCCCCGCCGGTAACCTGCTCGGTCAGCGCGGTCAGTTCACTCGAAATCGGCGTCTGAAACCGCTCAGAGACCTCCTCGGCGGCCAACCCGAAGGCGAGAACGGCAGCGTGGGTCCGTGCCTGGACAGTCTCCATCGCCTCGTCGTGTCGTTCGGCCGTCGTCTCGAAAACCTCGTTGTCGCGAGCGCGTAGCGCGCCGAGCACGTCGTCGGTGATCGGCCCCCCCGCGTCGACGACTGCCGGGATGTTTCCGGGTTCGTTCTCGGGAGCGAAAAGCGGGTGGAGGCTCAGCCGCTCACAGTCCGGGGCGTGCTCGGCCATCGCCTCGACGGGATCGGTCATCGTGCCGGTCACGTCGAGCATCGCGGCGTCGGCGTGCGGGGCGTAGGTTTCGATCACCTCCTCGGCGGCGGGGATGGGGACGGCGATACAGACGAGGTCAGCGGTCGGGGCGGCGTCGGGAGTTACCGCCTCACCGTCGAGCGCCTCGGCCGTCTCCCGCGCGCTGTCGGGGTCGGTATCGAGGACGGAGATGCCGACTGTGCTGTCCGTTTCGGAGAGGGCAGCCCCGAGCCAGCGGCCCATTGCGCCCGCGCCGACGAGGAGTACGTCCATCGCCCGATCATTGCGCAGGCGTGGGCAAAAGCGGTTCGATGCGGGCGAACAGAACTCCCGGGCAACCAGCGACGACAACCCTTTTCCGGCGGGCAACAATAGGCGGGTGTATGCCCGAAGAACCCGAAGAAAGCGAATCTGAGAGCGAGACACAGGGAGACGGTGAGGAGAAATCGTTCCGCGAGCGAGTCGAGGAGATCCGTCAGCGCCGCGCCGAGGAAGGCGAAGGCGAGGGCGAAGAGGGCGACCGCGCACCTCCAGAAGAGATGATGGGCGGCATGGGCGGCGGTATGGGCGGTGGCGGCGGCAACCCCTTCGCACAGATGATGGGTGGCATGATGGGCGGCGGTCCCGGCGGCATGGGCGGCGGCCCCGGTGGCATGGGCGGCGGTCCCGGCGGCCGACCCGGCCAGGAAGAGGGCGGCTCGGACAACGAAGAGCTAACACGTGAGATGCGGAAACTCCGCGACGAAGTGCACGACATGCGGCGTTCACTCGACCGCATTGCCGACGCGTTGGAAGACAACTGAACGAGGCCAGCGACTTTTCTTGGCGGTCGGTGCCACCGATGGCGTTGATGGCTACCGGCCACGCACTTCGGTATTATTTTTCGTATCGAGGACCATCCGTCTAGTAATGTCCCCCAACTACTCCTCGGTCACGCCCCGAGAGAACAGTCTGTCCCGACGACGGGCTCTTGGCACTCTCGTGACTGTGGCGTCCGTATCGGTTGCTGGCTGCAATGGCGTTCTTTCGAGTGGCACCTCCAGTAGTGCTGCCGAGCCCAGCGAGGTGATGGTCGAGAACCGAACTGCTTCGCGGGCGGAGATAGCAGTCCGTGTCGTCGACCGTGAAGAGGAGGCTCTTTTCAGTCGTGTGTTCACTATCGGTCCGGAAAAGATGCGCTCGCGTGGCGCTATCGAAACAACTCCTGCCAGAGTGCACGCATTCACCGCGGATGGCGTCTCCCAGACGTGGGAATATGATCCTGACTTGCCCGCCGACTTCGCGTGTGAGCCGAAGGATATCGGACTCACGCTGCACCAAGATCAGACGATTGAGCCGTGGTACGATTGCTGACCCCGGGCCGCGTGTCTCTCCGTTCGGGGTGTCCGAGAGGAATTCTACGACACGCTGGTCGCTGTGGAACTGTCGGAAGCGAACAGCGCGAAAACGAGGGGGCTCAGCTACTCCTCGTAAGCGAGGTTCATGACCCACTGCGAGAAGGCGTCGCTCTGTGCGTTGATCTCCTCATCACCGATAAACGGCGAAAGCATGTCACCAGCCATCAGTAGCGAAAAATCCAGATCGGCAGCCGTCGGGGAGAGATAGTAGGTGTTGTGACCTTCGTAGACGGTCTCCTCGCGGTCGATCATCTCCCTTTCGACTAGGGCCTCGACGATGCGACTCCCCTTGCGCGAGGAAACGTCGAGTTCCTTCCAGAAGTTGCTCTGGTGGATGCCGCCGGTCTCGCGGATAAGTTCGAGCCCCCGGCGCTCGTCCTCTGAGAGGTCGTCTTCGGAAGTCTGCGTGCTCATGTTCCATACACCGTATGTGATCCGGATAAATTTGACCTTCGATTGACGACGCACCGCGTGGCGTTCAGAACGGCACGTCGACGGGCTCGAATGCCGTCTCGCAGGGCGGCCCGTCGGCGTACCGATACCGCACCTCCTCGCCGACGTACACGAGCGACGAGGAGCGCGTGCCGAACTGAGCACGGTGAATACAGACGCCGTACTCGTGGTCGGCGATGACCGTCGCGGCGCGGTCGAGCCACTCGTCGCCGCGCTCTCCGGGTTCGGGCTGGAGTTCGGTCCGAACGGCATTCGCGTTTTCGGCCTGCTGTTGGCCGGCCTCTTCTCGCTTTGCCGGGATATCGTACTGGCCGTTCGCGCCGACGTTGACGACGATGTGGACGCCGGGGTCGAGTGTGCTGATGCGGCGGTTGCCGTCGTACTCGGCCAACAGCGCGCTCGATTCGTCTGCCACGAGTAGGTTGAACCCCTCGTAGCTGCGCTCGTCGAGGTCGCGCTCGACCAGTCGCATTGCATCGTCGGCGGTGGCTTCGCCGAGTGCATCACGAACGAGGAGGCCGCGAGAACGCTCCCCCTCCAATGCCGAGGGTGTCCAGCGGTTCGTAATCATCACCAGCAGCCCATCCTCGTTGTAGCCGATCCACGTTCCCTCGGCTTCCCGGTCCTGTGGCGCGACCACGCGCCGCCCCCACTCGCGGATTTCGGGCGGATCGGACGGCCGGTCGAGAAACTCGTCGCGGTTGGCCGCGACGATCAGCGGCGCTTCCTCGAAACACTGCCACGCGAGGGTAATCGTACACACGACGTCGAGTACGCCGCCCACCCTCAAAAGGCAGTGGGCTTCGGGAGGACCTGCCGGGAGAACAGGGACAGCTCGAAATTGCCGCGGTCATCGGCAAGCGAGCGATCGACATTTCCGCCGAAGAGGCCGAAGAGCACATCGCGGGCTACACGATTTTCAACGATTTCAGCGCCCGGGATGTCCAGGGCAGAGAGACGGATGCCCGTCTCGGCCCGGCCAGGGGCAAAGACTTCGCCGACGCCTTCGGGCCGTATCTGGTGACGGCCGGCGCCTTCGACCCCGAGACGGCGACGATGCGAGCGGACGTGGACGGCGAGACGTGGTCGGAGAGAACGCCCGGTGAGATGTATCACTATTCGTGATATCGTCGAACACGTCACTCGGAGCGAGACGCGGCATCCCGGCGACGTACTCGGCAGCGACCCCGTCGGCGGGGGCTGTGGACTCGAACTCGGCCAGTTTCCCGAGTCGGGCAACACCGTGGCGCTACACGCCGACGGAATTGGCACGCTCGAAAACACGGTTCGCTAACAGCATCGCTTCGGACGGTCCGTGATTTTCGAAATAGATAATCGAAGGCATGTATTTAAGCGGCCTCACGGCAGAGTTGAGATATGGCTCGGGCCGAATCTAGCACTGTCTCGACGGAGACGACAGACGGAGAGACACGTCCGACAGCCTCGGATGCGTATATCTCGCCGCTCGCCGACTTCCTGTTGCTGTTTCTCGCGACGGCCGCCGCGGCGGTCACGGTTGCGGTCCTGTTATAGCGGATATCTTTAATTGGCAGGACTCCCACGTTCGAACGTGTCGGGCAATACTGGGTTCGTCGCGACCGCGATCGACAACCAGCCGACGCTCTGGGTGGTCGCAGTCGTGCTGTACGGAGCCGGAGATACTGTGACCACACTAGTCGGTCTCCAAAGCGACGGCGCAACGGAAGGCGGTCCGGTTGCGCTGTACGCGCTCGGACAGGGCGGAATTCCGGGGTTCGTCCTGCTGAAAGTCGGATTCATCGGCGCGTGTTTTCTCGTCTGGTGGGTCGTCCAGACGCCGGGACGCGTCGCGATTCCGCTCGCACTCGTCGTCGTGGGGGCGGTCGTGACCGGCTGGAATCTGGTTGTCATCACCACATGATATTGCTGTCGACCGACTCGTTATCACGGTGGCGCACAACAGTTCACACGTGCCACCACAGACTGAATTTACCATCGATTGCCCAACCCTCGAATCCGGACAGACGTTGCTCGTCGGTCTCGCCTCGCCGGGGATGGCGAGTCTCACCGCGGTAAATCAGATTGTCGACGAGTACGATTCGACCGAGATCGGTCACATTTCGCCGGACGAACTGCCTGCGATCACACCGTTCGAGGACGGGCTGCCGCGACACCACACTCGATTGTACAACCTCGAAGACACCGATATCGTCGTGCTGCTCGGCGAACTGTTTGTCCCGCCGTGGGCCGCCCGCCCCTTCGTCGAGGAAGTCCTCGGTTGGGCCACGCGCTGCCGGATCGAGGAACTCGCGATGTTACATCCGGTGCCGTACGAACACGCCCCGGAGGACCACCAGACGTTCTATATTGCGACCGAGGAGTACAAAACGGAACGCCTGGAGGACGAAGCGGTTTCGGCCATGAAAGGCGGCGTTCTCGACGGCGTTCCGAGCGAGTTTCTCAGTCACAGTCTCGACGGCGAGGGGCCGCCGACGGGGATTTACGTGACACCGGCACATCCGCCGGGACCGGACATCGACGGCACCTTGCTCTTTCTGGACGCGCTGGAAGCGGTGTACGACCTCGCAATCGACCGCTCGGAACTCGAAGACCTCTCCCGTGAGATCCAGACTCACTACGAGACGCTGGCCGAGCGGATGGCCTCCCTCGAAGAGTCCGAGAAGGCGCGCGACGAGCGGGACTTCTACGCCGACCGGATGTACATGTAGCGTCGCGGACAGTTCCGCCCCGGACCGCTCGGCTGACAGCGTCACAACTATGGGCCGCCTAGACGCAGTGGCTGATAATGGATCGGTCTGCCGGAGATGATCTTCGAGTGGTCGCCGGAGGGAGCGGATGATACTGACTGCCGGCACCGCGATCGTGCTGCTCGCCGGCTTTCTCGGCGGCGTGCTTGGAGCGGCCATTGGAGCTCTCTCCGCGCTCGGACTCGCCGGCATCGTCATCGTCATCGGGGAGCTCGCGGAATTGCTCGTCTTCGACGGGACAGCGGTCGGCATGCTCGCAACCCTCGGTGTCGACGGCGCGCCCGTCGCTGCCGGGCCGCTCTCGGCGGTTGGTCTCGGCCCGCTGCTGGGGCCGTACGTCGCCTTCGCCGGCGGCGTCGCGGCGGCCGCTTACGCCGGGCGCACGGGCGTCGTCGATACCGGCTTTCGGTACCACCAGGCAAAGCAGATCCGACGCCCGCTGTTCGATCGGCCGCGGACACTGCTCGTCGGCGGCGGCTTCGGAGTCGTCGGAGTTCTCCTCGGCGGACTCGGGAGTCTGCTGCCGGTCGATCCCGTGGCCTTCGCCGTCGTCGGATCCGCCTTTCTCGTTCGGCTCACGGTTGGCTATCCGTTGATCGGTCGATTCGGCGAGACGGCCGTACTCGACATGAGTCCGTTCGAGAGCGGCGCGTACTGGGGCGATAGCGGACACGAGACCACGGACGGCATCGCCGGTCGCCACGTCGTCGAGCCGTGGCAACCGGAGTACTACGAGTGGCGGGTCGTCGCCGCGCTCGGCGTCCTCGTCGGTGCTGTCAGCGCGGCGATTGCACTGCTGACCGACAGCGTCCTCCTCCCGTTCGGACTCGCGCTCGCGAGTCTGTTCGGGCTGGTGTTCGGGCTGAGGGTCGAGGGGTATCCCGTTCCCGTCACCCATCACATCGTGTTTCCGGCCGCGGTCGGAGCTCTCGCAATCGGCGGGTCGCTTCCGATCGATATCCTCGCCGGGGCGGCGATGGGACTGATCGGTTCCGTGACCGGCGAGCTGGGCCAGCGCGCCCTCTACGCTCACGGCGATACTCACGTCGATCCCGCGTTCGCCTCGCTTCTGCTGAGCAGCCTCCTGATCGCGGTGCTCGTCCTCGCGGGCGTCTTCGAGAGAGGTGTCGTCCCGTACCTCTAACCACCGGTTCCCGGCCGTCAAAGGCGGCGTAACCACTATCGGACGGGTGCCGAAACGCACGATCGTGAGCGATACGGACGATACGGCGGCACTCGCACTCGGTGGCGACCTCGGATCTGCGGCGGGCGCGGCGCTCGCCGGCGTGAC
>JBLGCM010000080.1:0-6540 GCA_047617345.1 Natronomonas sp.
GGCACTGCCAGTTCCACTGGCCGTCGAACAGGCCCTCGACGAGGTCTTTCGAGGGATCGAGGCGGCGGTTCCGCAGCTGATCACAGGTGCGATCTTCGCGGTCGCGGCGTACGTACTGATCAAGCTCGTGTTGACGGTGGTCAGTTCCGTCCTGCGTCGATACTACTCGACACGGCAGGCGCTGGTCGTCCAGTTGCTGGTCACCGTTATCGGGATCTTTCTCTGGTTCGGCGCGGCGCTGGCGTTCCTGTCCATCGTCGGTTTCGGCGATATCGCGGCGAGCCTCGGAACGGCGGTCGGGTTCATCGCACTCGGCGTCTCCTACGCGCTATCTGAGATGATCGAAGACACCGTCGCCGGCGTCTACCTCCTCCAGGATCCGGATTTCGAGGTCGGAGATCGAATCATCGTCGACAAGATGGAAGGGACCGTCGCGGCGATCGAACTCCGGAAAAGCAGGTTCACACTCGACAACGGCGATACCGTCGTTCTCGCGAACCGCGATGTCGAAGCCAAGTGGACCAAGCGGGCCGAACAGGAACCCGGCTAGCGGGGCCAGGTGCAGTTCGCGCATTTTGTCCCGCTGCTTCGCTCGACGCGATCCCTGATTTTCGGCCACGGGGCGTCGATCTGTTCGCCGTCGGGACTGACGCCGCACCCGCGCGCGCCGAGGAGGTGCCACGTGTCGGAGTCAGGAGTTCGGGCGGCTCGCATACCGGTCGTTGGTGGGGCCCCACCAAAACCGCTCCCCTGATCGATCTACCTCGTCGAAAAGCTATCCGCGCGTCGACCGTGCTTCCCGGATCTCCGCCCCTTCCCTGAGTTTGTCCTCGCAGTTCGGACACACCCGCGGCCGGTCGAACTGCTCCGGTGTGAATACCCTGACGTACCGCTCTGTCACGAACGACTCGCAGTTCTGGCACTGTGGCATTCTTTCATAGGCTACGCTCCCAGGTCATAAACCTTCTGTACGGACGGAGATCCATCCGGAACACTATCCAGACGAAACGGCGAGCGGCAGGCGAGCAGAGCACCGAACCACCCGCCGTCGAGACCGTGGACGAGTAGCAACGGGAGGCGAAAAGCGAGCGGATCGAATATAAAACAGTAGCTTTATCACTCGTAGGAAGCCAAGATCCATCGAGATTACTCCCGAGATGACATCGAACAAGCGACCGGAGGTAAATATCGGACTCGTCGGTCACGTCGATCATGGAAAGACGACACTCGTCCAGGCGTTGAGCGGCGAGTGGACGGATCAACACTCCGAGGAGATGAAACGAGGGATTTCGATCCGGCTCGGCTACGCCGACGCGACATTCAGGAAGTGCCCGGGGCTGGACGAACCGGACTGTTACACCGTCGACGAGGAGTGTCCGGACGGCTCGAAAAGCGAACACCTTCGCACTGTCTCCTTCGTCGACGCACCGGGTCACGAGACCCTGATGGCGACGATGCTCTCGGGGGCATCGCTGATGGACGGCGCGGTGCTGGTCGTCTCGGCGAGCGAGGAGGTTCCGCAAGCCCAGACCGAGGAACACCTGATGGCGCTGGATATCATCGGGATCGAGAACATCGTCATCGCCCAGAACAAGATCGATCTGGTCGACCGCGAACAGGCCGAGGACAACTATCAACAGATCAAGGAGTTCGTTTCGGGGACCGTGGCCGAAGATGCGCCAATCGTTCCGGTCAGCGCCCAACAGGAGGTCAACATGGATCTGTTAATGGGTGCTATCGAAGAGGAAATTCCGACGCCCGACCGCGACCCCGACGCGAACGCCGAACTGCTCGTCGCGCGGAGTTTCGACATCAACCGGCCGGGGACGACGTGGGACTCGCTGGTCGGCGGCGTGCTCGGTGGGTCGCTCTCGCAGGGCCAGCTCTCGGCGGGCGAGGAGATCGAACTCCGGCCCGGCCGAGAAGTCGAGGAAGGCGGCCAGACCGAGTGGAAGCCCCTCCAGACGACGGTCCGCTCGCTGCAGGCCGGCGGCGAGGACGTCGAGACGGCGACGCCGGGCGGTCTGCTCGGTGTCGGGACCGGGCTCGATCCCTCGATCACGAAGGGTGACGCCTTAGCCGGACAGGTCGCCGGGCCGCCGGGGACGCTGCCGCCGGTACAGAACTCGTTTACGATGGGCGTGAATCTGCTGGATCGTCTCGTCGGTAGCGAGGAGGGCACCGGCGAGATCGAAGAGATCTCGACGGGCGAGCCGCTCATGCTCACCATCGGGACGGCGACGACCGTCGGCTCGGTCACGAGCGCGCGCGAGGGCGAGTGTGAGGTACAGCTCAAACGACCGGTCTGTGCCGAACCGGGCGACAAGATCGCGATCAACCGTCGAGTCGGCGCGCGGTGGCGGTTGATCGGCTACGGAACGCTACAGTGACTGTCGTTTTGGATACGAACGCGCTCATGATGCCCGTCGAATGTGACGTTCGTGTCTTCGACGAACTCGACCGACTGCTCGATAGACCGGACTGTCTCGTTGCCCAGTCGGTCGTTGCGGAACTGGAACAGCTCTCCAACGGGGCAGGTACGGAGGCGAAAGCCGCAAGCGTCGGATACGACCTCGCGACCGGGCGGTGCGAGATCCGCTCGACTGAGGCGGAGTACGCCGACGACGCCGTCCTCGAACTCGCACTCGGCGAGGGGGCACACCTCCTCACGAACGACGGGCCGCTCGCGGATCGGGCGCGCGAGGCGGGCGTATCGGTAATTAGTTTACGCGGGAAGAACAAACTAGGCATCACTCAGTAATCGTTTCACGGGTATCAGATATGTACAAACGGGTTACACTACGCGACACAGTCGAGGTACCGCCGGAGTATCTGGCGGAGGTCACGCCGGATCTCGTCAAGAAACTACTACAGGACAAACTCGAAGGGCGGGTCGACGAGGAGGTCGGCTCGGTCGTCTCCGTCGTCGACGTTCAGGAAATCGGTGAAGGCGCGGTCATTCCGAACGAACCCGGCGTCTACTACGAAGCCGAGTTCGATGCCGTCACTTTCGATCCGCAGATGCAGGAGGTCATCGACGGCGAGATCGTCGAAGTCGTCGAATTCGGTGCCTTCGTGGGTATCGGTCCGGTCGACGGGCTGCTCCACGTCTCCCAGATTTCCGACGAGTACCTGGCCTACGACGGCGAGAACCAGCAACTGGCCTCGCGGGACACGAACCGGACCATCGGAACCGGCGACGCCGTCCGGGCCCGGATCGTCACGAAAAGCATCGACGAGCGAAACCCCCGAGACTCGAAGATCGGTCTGACGGCCAAACAGATCGGGTTGGGCAAGCACGGGTGGCTGCAGGAAGACCGGGAGAAACGGCAGAAACAGGCGGAAGCCGGTGAGAGCTGATGGCGGATCGACTCGTCTGCCGGGACTGCCACCGGATTCAGGACACCGAGGAGATCGAGGCCTGCGTCGCCTGCGGCTCGACCTCGCTCACCGAGGACTGGGCGGGCTACGTCATCATCTCTCACCCCGAACAGTCCGACATCGCCGAGGAGATGGAAGTGACCGAACCGGGGAGATACGCGCTGAAGGTCCGATAAGATGGTCGAAGTTGTTCTCGAACTGCAGGACGACCTCAGAGCGGCACTCAAAGAGCCGCTTGGCCCGATTTACACTGATACCCAGGCACTGCTTGCCGACGCCGGTCGCCCGCTGATCGCCATCGGTGACGTGGTCACACATCACCTCATCAAGGCCGGCGAAACGCCGAGGCTGGCGATGGTCGACGAGCGGACCGAACGCTCGGCGGTCAGCCCCGAAATCGCCGAGACGATCCGGTCGTTCGAGGGGTTCGACAGGATCGAAGCGGTGTCGAACCCGGCCGCGACGCTCAGTGCCGAACTGCTCTCGGCATCACGGACGGCGCTTGAAGGCGAGGGCACGGTACTGATCGATGTCGACGGCGAGGAAGATCTCGCGACGCTGCCGGCCGTCCTTCTCTTGCCTGCCGGTGCGACCCTCGTCTACGGCCAACCCGGGGAGGGGATGGTACGAATAACGGTCGACGAACCGACCCAGGAACGGTGTCGGTACATTCTCTCACAGATGGACGGCGATACCGCCCGCCTCTGGGAGCTGCTCGGACTCGACGCCTGAGCAGGGTAGCCTCTCCGCTACCGCGATGTCAGATAATATTGCCGCATTATTACCAGACAGTATGACGGGTTTCCGTCTGGTGAGAGCACCAGCGAGACGTTCGAGCGGAAGGCTCGGCTGGGAATCCCGGAAAATCAGTCACAACCGAGGGACCGCGAGATCGGTTAGAAAGCACGTCGAACGGATCGAACGCAGGAAAGAAGCGTCTTCGTACGACGGACACAGCCGTCCGAGGTAGCGGAGTATGTTGCTTGTATTAGGGAGTGATGGTAGTGTTTACGGCTGTAGGCGCAGTTAAGAGGGTAGACCGCATATAGAGGGACAGGAAGTGTTGACTACCTGGTCGCGGTTGGCCGGGTATGGTCGACATATCGGACAATCATGACAGCGAGTTCAAAACAACAGAACGACGAGGAAGAGGATATCAGAGAGCACCTGCAGGACGTCGATGACGGATGCGGCTGTGCGGAGATCTGGGAGCACATGTCCGAGGAACGCGACGAGTAAGCGTGGTCGATTTCGGCCACCTGACGCGGGACGTTTTTGACTCCCCGTCTCGTGTATACGCGTAATGACTGACGACGGCTCACGGGAGTTTTTCAAAACGGACCGACAGTCACCCGTCGGGAAACCGGTCATCCGCGGCGACCCATCGATCACCGGACAGGATCCGGACGAGGCAGTACAGTTCGATCCGGACGACCCGGAGAGTCTGGCGCTTGCCGCCGAAACGGTCGCGTCGTTTGCCACGAATACGGCGGGAGCCGACGACAACGTCTTCATGCTCCGCGGTGCAGCGGCCTGTGCCGCCTTGGTGCGGGGCGAAGGCTCCTACAAGGCCGCGGCCGAGCGCGCCGGTGACGACGTGACAGTGTCGTTTATCCGCAAGTGGTCCCGGGTCCACGACCTCCCGCAGTCGATCCGGAGACAGGTCGCCAGGGGACAGATCGCTCCGACCGCGGCGAAACACATCGCACGCGTCTCGGGCGGGGCCCGGCTGCATCTCGCGTGGGCCGTCCTCGATCACGACCTGACGGTGCGGGAGGTCCGCTCGATTGCCAGCGAGATCAACGACGGCACTGATGTCGCCGACGCGCTCGCCGCCCGCGGTATCACCCTCGGGGAGGTTACGGTCACGCTCGACCGGGACATCTACGGCGAATTGCGCCGCCGCGCCTCCATCGAGGACGTCCCGCCGGGCGAGATTATCAACGATGCGGTGCTCGCGCAGTTTCGAGAGCGGAGAGAATGAGCCAGTTCGACACGTCCCGCCGCCGGTTCGTCACCGCGATTGCGGCGGGAGCCGCTGGCGCGCTCGCCGGCTGTCTCTCGAACGGCAGAGGTGCGGGCGAACAGGCACCGGGACGACCGCTGGCCGTACCGATCAAAGGCGACCCCGATGCGGCCGTGACCGCGGCGGTCTACGAGGATGTCGGCTGTCCGCACTGTGCAACGTATCAGACCGACGTGCTTCCAGCGGTCGAGCGGGAGTATCTCGAATCCGGAGAGGTCCGGTACGAGTTTCACGATCTGATCATCCCTGCCGACGATCGGACGCCCTGGGAAGCCGCCAGTGCCGCCCGATCCGTCCAAGACCGCGGCGACGAGTCGATGTTCTGGGCGTATCTCGACGGTCTCTTCGAGAATCAGGACGACCTCGGTCCGGAGATGTACGAAGCGGTAGCTGCGGAGTTGGAGCTCGACGGGACGGCAGTGCGGGAGGACGCCACCGAACAGGCCTACGACGAGACCGTCTCACACGACACCTCGGAAGCCGAAGACGCGGGCGTCGACGGGACGCCGACAGTCGTCATCGACGGATCCGTGGTCGAGTGGGGCGACGAAATCGCCTTCGAGCCCGTCGCCGAAGCTATCGACGAGGCCCTGCAATAGACGGAGAGCAGAAGGGCGGAAGACCGGGAGCGTCGTGCGGTTCAGTTCTCAACGTATCCGCAGAGTCAGCCGTACGTGACTCGGCATCTGGCTCTCGTTCGAGTGTCGGCGGGACATCTCGGTCCGCATAGCCATCGAACCAGCGGGCAGTTCGTTCGCCGTCGGGCGACCAGGCGATATCTCCGACGCCGCCGATGACGTCTGTCACTTGCGTCGCTTCGGACTCCTCGTCGTCGTTCGGCGTTCGCTGGACGGTTCCTCTCAGAGATACTCCTCGCACTCGAGCAGGAAGTCGTGTAGATTTCGACCGATCTCGCGGTCGAAGCTCACTGCGACCCCTTCCGCAGCGCTCTCTCTGAACTGCATGACGAACGCTTGGTCGAAGGTGTGAACGGTAACGTGATAGTCGCCCATCGTTTTGATGTGAGGGGCTTCGACGAGAACCGTCTCGTGGACGTTCCACGCTGCTTCGCGTAACGGCTCGAACCCCCTATTTTGATGGGATTGTTGGATGTCTTCACGGGCGAACAGGAC
>JBLGCM010000081.1:0-6514 GCA_047617345.1 Natronomonas sp.
ACCTAGTCATACCACTATCTAATATATCCTCGGATCGATCGAAACGGGAGATGTTTAGTTCCGGGCAGCGAAACCGACCGTATGGAAGCAGAGGAGATCGACCCGCAGGCAAAAGCGGCGATGGCGGCACAGGAGCGGATTCCGATGCCGCACAGTCGCTGGGGGCTCAAACTACTGCGCGGACTCAGCCGCGTCATGACTCCGATTCAGAACCGGACGCTCCCGGACGTTGGGACGACGAGAGATCTGACACTGCCCGGGCCGGACGGCGAACTGGACGCACGGTTGTATCTGCCCGACGGAGAGGGACCGTTCCCGACGGTCGTTTTCTTCCACGGGGGCGGCTACGTGCGGGGCAGTATCGCGACTCACGAACGGCTCTGTCGCCGTCTCGTCGAAGAGAGCGGCTGTGCGTTCCTCTCGGTCGGATACCGGCTCGCCCCGGAACATCCGTTCCCGGCGGCCGTCGAGGACGCCTTCGCCGCCGTCGAGTGGGCGGCCGAGAACCCCGACGCGGTCGAGGGCGACGGTCGAGTGGCGGTCGCGGGCGACTCCGCCGGTGGAAACCTCGCGGCCGTCGCCGCGCTGATGGCCGCCGAGCGCGGCGGTCCCGACATCGACTATCAGCTTCTGATCTACCCGAGCGTCGGTATCGACCCGAGCCAACCCTCCGTGCAGGACCACGCCGGACTCGTCCTCTCGGTGGCAGACATGGAGTGGTTCCGCGACTGTTACTTCGGCAACGAGATCCACCAGCGAAACCCCTACGCCGACCCGATGCAGGCCCGTGATCTCTCGGCGGTTCCGCCGGCGACGATCATCACGGCCGGTTTCGATCCGCTGCGCGACGGCGCCAGAGCCTACGCGGAGCGGCTGATCTCCGAGGGCGTCGCGACACGCTACGAGAACTACGAGGACATGGTTCACGGCTTCATGACGTTTCGAGACGTCGACCGCACCGAGGAGGCCATCGAGGACGTGGCCGGCGACCTCGCGGCGGCGTTTGGCACCCGCTAGTACAACTGCATTCCGCCGTTCGCTCTGAGACTTTCCCTGCACGTGATACAGCAGAATAATCACCTTCCCGGCTGCTGTATTCGCCGGAAAAGCGAGCGGTCCCTCACTCGCCGGTATCCAGCACCCGCTTGATGCGGCTGTCGGCGTCGTCGTGATCGGTCTCCCTGAGGCCCGCGACGGCGTCTTTGAACGCGACGTTGTAACTGCTCGGACCGTGAACCTCGCCGAACTCGCCCTGTGTTGCGGCTTCGCCCGCGAGTCCGAAGGCCACAGTTCCCGCCAGCGCGGCCCGCTCGGTGTCGTCGATCGCGCCCGCGAAGGCCGCGATCGAGGCGCCGAGCATACAGCCAGTCCCGACGACGGTCCCCATCTGCGAGTGGCCGGCGGTGATCTCGGAGACCGTCTCGGTCGTCGCGACGACATCCGTCTCGCCGGAGGCGACGACGACGGTGTCGTACTTCTGGGCGCAGGCGACGGCGGTCGTCGCGATGTCGCTGTACTCTCCGACCGACTCGACGCCGCGAATCTCCGCGTCGTCGCCGGCCAGCGCCGCGATCTCGCCGTAGTTACCCTTGAGAACGGCGACGTCGAGTTCGGCGGTCAACCGCTCGGCAACGCGGTCCCGCGTCGGTGTCGATCCGACACCGACGGGATCGACGACGACCGGAACCCCGACTTCGTTCGCGGATTCGCCGGCGGTCATCATCGTCGCCTCGCCGGTCTCGCTGACGGTTCCCATGTTGAGCAGGCAGGCCTGCGCGGCGGCGACCATATCCCCGACTTCCCGTTCGTCGTCGGACATCACCGGCAGTCCGCCCCAGTGGAGAATCACCTGCGCGACGTCGTTGACCGTGACGTCGTTCGTGACGGCGTTGACAAGCGGCGATTCCTCTGCAACCGCCGTGAGAGCCCCCGCTAAGTCGACGGTCATGCTTCGCCCTCCAGTTCGTCCCGACGCCTCCTCCCTCGTTCGACTGCCTCGCCCAGTTCCCGGGTCGCCCGCGCCGGATCCTCGGCCTCGGTGATGGCCGTGATGACCGCGACGCCGTCGGCACCGGCCCCCACAACGTCCGGCGCGCGTTCCGGCGTCACACCGCCGATTCCCACGAAGGGAATACCGACCGCATCGGCGATGTCTTCGACGACGCCCAGCCCGATGCCGTTCTCTTCGTCGTCGACGTCTTTCGATCCCGTCTCGTAGACCGCGCCGACGCCGAGATAGTCGGCCCCGGCCTCTTCGGCCTCGCGGGCAGCCTCGACGGTCGAGACAGAGCGACCGATGATCGCATCCTCACCGAGTTGTTCGCGCGCGACCGAAACCGACAGGTCGTCGTCGCCGAGGTGAACGCCGTCTGCGTCGGCAGCGACCGCGATGTCGACCCGGTCGTTGATGATCAGCGGGACGCCGGCCTCGGCAGTGGGTTCCCGGAGGCGTTCGGCGAGTTCGAGTCGTGTGCGAGCGCGGCGGTGTTTCTCGCGGATCTGAACCACGTCGACGCCACCGGCGAGCGCGGCGTCGACGATTTCGACGGTGCTACGGCCCGCCGAGAGATCCCCCTGGGTCACCAGGTAGGTGTCGAGTGTGAAAGCCATACCCGCCGGTACGTACCACTCGGATATACCAGTGGCGAATTCGCTGCCGGGCTACCCGGCGTAGCCTTCGGTGAGACTCTCGACGTATTTTGCGATCACGTCGACTTCGAGATGGACCGGATCTCCGACCGACTTCTCGGACAGGGTCGTAATCTCGTAGGTCTCGGGGATAATCGCGACCGCGAACTCCTCGCCGTCCTGTGCGGCGACGGTCAGACTAATTCCGTCGACAGTAACCGATCCCTTATCGACGACGTAGGACGCGAGGTCAGATGGGAGGGCGAAGGTAAACTCCCAGTCGTCACCGAGTCGTTCGATTTCGGTGACTGTGGCCGTCGCGTCGACGTGGCCCTGGACGAAGTGGCCGTCGAGGCGGCCGTCGGCGGGCAGCGCTCGTTCGAGGTTGACGACGTCGCCCGCGTCGAGGTCGCCGAGATAGGTCTTTTCGAGGGTCTCCGTCGCGGTAAAGACCTCGAAAGCGTCGTCGTCGTACGCCTCGACGGTGAGACAGGCGCCGCTGACGCTGATGCTCTGTCCAATCGTCAGCCCGTCGAACGTCGTCGAAAGCGTGAGGCGCTTGCCTTCCGCTGTGTCTTCGATATCGAGAACCTCTCCGGTCTCCTCGACGATGCCGGTAAACATACAGAGGCGTTGGCCGCGACAGGCGAAAAGCTAACGATCCGCTGGACTCGCCGCCGGTCACTGCGTCGGAGCAGGCGCATCCTGGTCCTGAATCTCGGCGATGAGTTCGTCGAGGCCCCGTTCGCTCAGTTCGTTGTGGAGCAACACGTCGATCGGTAGCGTCGGCGCGCCGTCGACGAGGTTTTCGAGGACGACGAGTCGTTCGCGGGCGCGGGACATACCGACGTAGAAGACCCGGCGCTCGTTGTCGGTCAACATCGGAACGGGGCTGGTGTGTTTGGTGAACTGTTGGGATTCGGGAGTTTCCTCGCCGGATTGCTCGACAGTGGCAGCCATCTGCTCGACGACCTTCTCGGTGAGATCCGTGGCGACGAAGACGTGGTCGGCCTCGCGGCCCTTCGCGGAGTGAATCGTGCCGAGGCGAACGCGGTTGTACTTCATTCCCCGATATGGGCCGTTGAAGTAGGCGTCGACGCTGCGTTCCTGGAAACTCGTCACCTTCCGGAGCATATCGGCCGCAGCGGGCGGGTCCGGCGCAAACGGTGCGTGTTCGCGAACGACTCCGGGGTCGACATCGAGGTCGGTCAGATCGTCGACGCCGGATTCTTCTTCCATCTCGTCGAGTTCGTCGAAGAAGTCGTCGCGCTCGCCGGTGCCGAAGGCGGAGTCGGCGAGCATGTCGGCGAGTCGGCGGGCCTGCAGGCCGGTCAGCGGCTCATCCGCGGCCAGCGCTTCGACGCCCTCGACGTACTGGGTGAGGCGGTCTGTCCACATCCGCTGGTCGGTGAGGCAACTGAACGGAATCCCCTCGTCGATGAACTCGTCGATGAACTGGAACATCTGGTAGCGCGCCCGGAAGAGGATCATCACCGTCTCGTCGGTCTCCTCGACGGTGCGCGTCACCTCCCGGGAGAGATCGAGCATCGACCGGTTTCGGAGTGCTTTGACCGTTCCGCCCTCCTTGCGGGGTTCGAGGTCTTTCTCCTGGCGTTTGTCGATATGACTGACTTCCTGGTTGACGACGTTGAGAATCCGGGAGGGCAGGCGATAGGAGTTCGGGAGGACGACATCGTCGTCGACATCCTCTTCGAGCAGCAGATCGGGGTCGGCCCCCTGCCAGGCGTAGACGACCTGGTCGTCGTCGCCGGCGATCAGCACGCGGTCCATATGCGGTCGCCACTCGGAGTACACCTCGTACTGCAGCGTCGTGATATCCTGAAACTCGTCGATGACGAGGTAATCGACGCTCGGAAGCAGCGAGCGCTGGTGGACGCGTTCGAGCATGTCCGCGAAGCCGACGATATCGTTCGACCCCTTCCAGCTTCGCCAGGCCCGGATCGCCTCGGGAATATCGATCCGGTCGTCGTCGCTGGGCCAGGTCGGCGTGTACTTGTTGCCGATCTGTGCGTTGTCGTCGATATCCGGCGGCAGACGGACTTCCTCCTCGTCCCACTGGAAGGGCACGTCGTACCAGTCTTCCACGTCTCGACAGGTCCGCTGGAGCCACTGGCTGGTGGCGATGATCTTGTTGCCGAGCGTCGTCGAACGGGCCGAGCGTCGTCGCGACCCCTCGTACTCGTCCTCGAATTCGAGACCGAAATCGTCACAGAACTCCTCTTTGTCCGATTCGCCGACGACATCGCTCCGGGAGAGATTGAGCAGATCGTAGGCTTTGGCGTGCATCGTGCTGACGTTGCCCCGGAGCGCCCGCGGCGTCGTATCCAGTCGCTCGGCGAGTCGCTCGCGGATCTCTGCCGCCGCCGCCCGCGTGTACGAAACGACGAGAATATCGCGGACTTCGAGGTCGTCGTTAGATTCGATCAGTTCCTCGACTCTGTCGAGTAAGGCTGTCGTCTTCCCGCTCCCGGGACCGCCGAACAGACGGACAACCTCCGTATCCGTGGTCATTAGACATTACATGACGCCCGGGGTTCATAACCGACGCGGCTCGATTGTCACTATCGATAGAGCGAGAGATACAGCATACTGAAGCCGATGATAAAGGGAACTGTCTCGACCATCTGAAAAAAGAGGACGACGAGTTCCTCGGCATCTGCACCGAGTTGGGTAATCACGCTGCTGACCGCAACGCCCATACTGATGAAGGCAAATCCGACGAAGGCGTACTGAAGGCGTTCCGTTTTCTTCTGTTGGTACGCCTGAAAGCTGATCAGCGTGATCCCGAGGGTCAGCCCGAACACTGTGAATCGCATCAGCGTGAGCACAATCCTCACGATCGGCTCGACATCGACCATCGATTCAGCGGTACTAACACAACGGGTGCAATAAACGTGACTACTACGTTACTCCGCGCCCAGATCGTCCCACAGCTGGCTGAACCGGTCTGGGAGATTCTCCTCGCGGTAGATTCGAACTTTGTACTCGTCGTCTTCGAGCGTGATAACGGTGCTCTCGAAGTTCGACTTGTAAACCTTGTAGTGGTTACCGTCGTCAGCAATGAGCGTCTCGTTGGTCACCAGATCGTACTCGTCGAGCATCTCGATGCGGCGGTAGACGGTCGGTAGAGAGAGGTCACACTCCTCGGCCAGCGCCTTCGCCGATTTCGGTTCCCGACTGATCGCGGCCAGCACTTCCCGGGCGTGCTGGTCGCCAATCGTGTCCAGGACATCTTCGATGCTGCGGCTGTCCACGTTCCGACTAATCAAACTGAACTGATATAAACGTTATTGCAGAAGATCACTACAGGCAGTGTACCCTCGAACGCGAGGTGTATCGTCGACTGGCCAACACGGTTCTACTAATCGGCTCCGAGTCGGTCGAAATACAGCGCCGAATCTTCACCGGGGGCCTGCGAAGTCAGCGCCGAGAGAACGACAGTCACGACCAGTCCGACGAGCATGCAGTAAATCGAGATTCCCCAGCCGAAGTAACTCCCCGCGAAGAGGCTGATGCCGGCGACTCCAGTTTCGGGTAAGATGTTGAAGGCGAGATAGATCAGCTGTGGGAGCAGGATGCCGGCGACGATCCCCGGCCGCGTCGTCTCGCGCCAGTACAGCGCAACGAGAACGGGGATCGTCAGCTGTGCGAACCCGCCGAACGCGAGGTCGCCGATTTCGACGAGCAGCGAGCCGACGGTCCCGGCACCGAACGCGCCGACTTCCTCGACCCAGACGCTCGCAGCGAGCGCGAGGAACGCGAACGCGCCGACGCCGATCCGACCGAGCAGGTCCTCGCGGCGCTGTGACACCGCGCCCTCGACGAGCGGTCGGTAGATATCCCGCGTGAAATACGACGATCCGGA
>JBLGCM010000082.1:0-6463 GCA_047617345.1 Natronomonas sp.
ACTACCGGCGCTATCTGTCTAGCTGGAATTGTCCGCACCGGTGAGATGCAAAACCATGATGCGAGAGTTGGATTTCGGGTCCTGTCTTCGATAACGGCCGTCTGGGTTGCCCTCCAACTCGGCAGCATACTCGCCAGATCCGAAGGACTCGTCTTGAGTTTCTGGCTCGTCTCTCAAGCAGTCGGGTTTGCAACAGTCGGCGCGTGGCCTACTTTTGTTCGGCGTACGCCGGATACGAATATCACACAAAGCCAGCGTACTGGGTGGCTGGGATCACGATATTTACCGTCGTTTCCGTCTCGAAGATGACAGAGATGATTCACGGCGTGTACTTCGGGGTCGAGGTATCGACTGGACAGTTCGCCTCTCTCCACGTCGACCCGACCGTTCTGTTCTGGTCGGTGTTAGCGCTTTCCTATGGGATCGTTCTGTTTGGGTGTGCGATGCTGTTCGTCCGATTCCACACCGTACGGACCCCGACAAAACCGCTTGCCGTGTACACCGTTGCTACAGGACTTTCTGCCGCTCCCACCGTCGTTTCCTTTCTCCGACCGGAGATGTTGGCGCCGCTTCGATACGAGCCACTTGGCTTTGCCATCTTCATTATCGGTGCGCTCTACGTCAGTCTGGGGGCGTTCGAGAGCGCCCAGAGCGCTGAGCCGTAACCGAGAGCGATCCCGATATGGATCTTTTCCGGCGATTCTTTACTGGACAGATGACTATTTATCGTTACAAGTCTAGTATCGATATAAAAATAGCTCGTGAAGATGGCTAACTGATAAGCAAGCGGCCGAACGATCTCAGATACACAGATAATGCATTCTCAAAGCACACGGTTCGGGGGAGTCAACGGAGGTGATTGCCGATGAGCGATCAGCGTAACTCCGCCGAGAGAGCCACAGAGCGGGCGGCAATGACCAAGCCCGCAATCGGAATCGTTGCCGGTCCCGACGTGATCGACGCCGTCTACAGAACGATTCTCGAATCACAGGCTCGCGAGTTCCCCGTGTATCTCGTCCCGACTGCTGATCTCCCGGACACCGCTCTCGATATCGCGAAACGGCTCGGTGTCACCATCGTGGACTCGCCAGGTACCGGAGCGGACCGGGAAACGCTCGAATCTGCGTTGGCGACAGCAGTCCGACGGGACGACCGTCCGGGCGTCGTTTTCCAGCCCGAGGGCTGTCCACTGATCGATTACGACCGGACGCTGGAAGCCTTCGAGAGCGGCGGCTTCCAAATCGATGCGATTCCTGAACCGTCCCACGCGCCCTCGAAAGGGCCGCACATTCTAGCGGGCATCCCCGCGTACAATGCCGCCGAGAGTATTTCCGATGTCGTCCGAGAGGCGCTAGCGGTCGCCGATAGCGTCCTCGTCGTCGACGATGGCAGCAGTGACGAGACCGCTGTACGGGCCCGGGAAGCCGGGGCATCAGTCATCATTCACCCACGGAACCGCGGCTACGGCGGCGCGCTGAAGACGCTGTTCAGAGCAGCCAAACGGATCGGTGCTGACCATCTCGTCACCATCGACGCCGACGGGCAACACAACCCGGCTGACATCCCTAGACTGGTCGCCGCACAGGACGAGACTGGGGCGGGCGTGGTGATCGGGAGTCGTTACGTCGACGGCTCCGAGACGGACGTTCCGTTCGTCCGCTCAATCGGATTGGGAGTGGTCAATCTCCTGACGAACGTGAGTATGGGACGATTCCAAAAGTATCGGCGACTAACGGACACACAGAGCGGCCTTCGCGCGTACACCGCCGACGCAGTCTCGACGGTCGTCGACGCTGCAGACGTTGGCGACGGTATGTGGGCCAGCACGGATATCCTCTACGTGACCAACGATGCCGGATTCCACTTTCACGAGGTCGGGACGACAATTCGATACGATGTCGCCTCCGGCAGCACTGAGGGAGCAGCATCCCATGGACTCGGGCTCGTCCACAATATTGCGGGGTTCTTCCAGCGGACACGCCCTGTCTTGCTTGCCGGCCTCCCGGGGCTGATACTCCTGCTGATCGGCGTGGTGCTGTTGATGTGGTCCCTGGAACGCCAGATTTCGGGGGCCCCCTCCTACGCACCCACTGTTACTGCCACGCTCACCATCGCCGCTGGCGGCGTCTTGCTCGTATTGTCGGTTTTCCTCCACGTCTTGAACACCCATCCGTTCTTTAACGAGGAATGGTGGACCCGACAGCAGGGGGGCAGAGAGTGACCGCTCGTCACTCCTCGGCCACCTGAACGTGCAAGTGGACCTGCCGGTCGGCGCTGGCGACTGTCGGTTGATCCGGAGGAGAGCCGAAATACACGAGATACGTGAGTCGCAGGTCTCCCGTCGCGGTGGGCACAACGTCGTGTTCGGTGACAGTTGTCTCCTCGTCGAGCGTGACCCGGAATCTGTCGAGTTCCGTCGAATTCTCGACCGCCACACGGTCGCCCGTGATACTGATATCCTGCAGTGTGATAACGACAGTCGCTTCTGGTTCGGTCGGCGCACCGGAGATGGCGAGATGCAGTGTCGTCGACTCGCCGGCAGTCAATTCCTCCGGGTAGTTGTCCGCGACGAGTTCGCCGTCGGACTCCGTGAGGAGGGAGACTTCCGCAGGATCTGTCGCTTCGTCGGGGGCCGTCGTTACCGCAGCGACGGCGGCGAAAAGACAGATCACCATCACAACCGAGAGGAGAATGTCGGCACGGCCCGTGCCGATCACGAACTGGCTCAGCCTGTCGCTCACCTCGGAGGCTGGCACCCCGAACGGCTGATCGCTCGCTCGTCTGCGATACCACGCGAAGGCTGTTGCAGCGAGAGTCACCGCGTTGATGCCGACGAGCAGCCCCCACAGACCGAACTCGGCGACAGTCCCTTCGAGAGCGACACCGACCGCGACGATTACGCCGACACTCGCTCCAACGCCGAAAACCAGTCGGGCCAGAATTCCGAGCCGTTCGTCGTCGAGCTCGTCACTGTCATCCGGAAACAGCGCTGCAACGACCGCATAGCCGGGCACAAAAAGCAGAAACGAGACGCTGAGAGCCGCCCCAACTCTGTTGGGGATCGAATCCGCCACCGCAAACACGTCGAAGACGAGGAGTGCAGCGACGACGGCGAGGAGATCGGCCGCTCCCGGCCGTCTGTCGGTGGGCCCCCCTGAAGATGCCACGGCAACCGGTTGGCTGTGTGGCTACTAAAAACATCCGGGTGGGTCTCGGGACCGGATCCGACGGGCACGCTTAAGACCACAGCACCTGTCTCACCAGTAACGATGGGACTGACACGTTTCAGTAGCGCACTGTTCCGTGAGTTCGCCGCTGGTGGCATCGACAGATGAGTCCCGACGGCCCCTCGCTGGCGGACCGCGACACCCGAGACCAGCGGGACGTGTTCGGGACGCCGGATCTACTGCGCCGTCCTTCCGCGACGACGCTCTTTCTGGGCGTTTTTGGCCTGGCGGGAGTCGCCGTTTCGTTCACCACCGCCGTCGCGGAGGGCGGATTTTCGTCCCTCGCCGCCACACTCGGCGGAACTGTCCTCGTGGCAAGTCTGTTAAATCACGCACTCGCCGACGGTCGCGACCTTCCGCCGGCAGTCTCGGAAAGTGTATACACTGCTTACGCTTCCCTCGCCGAGACCGTTCTCGACGAGCGGGACCTTTCCGGCCAGGGGGTGTATCTTCCTTCCGGGGGCCAGTCGTCGGCACGGCTAGTTGTTCCGGCTACTGGAGGCGATCCGCTTGACCGAGACTGGTCAACTGTGGATGCTGTCGGTGACGAGCACGCGGTCTTTACACCTACCGGCGAGTCCCTGTATCGGGCGTTTCGACGGATGAAACTGCGCAGTTCCGAGCACAGAACCGACCACCAGCGGCTGCTGTCACGGCTTGCCAGTGCCCTCGACAGCGGATTCGAGCTCGTCGAGGCGGTGTCAGTGACCGTCGAGGGGGATACAGCGACCGTCTCTTTCGAGTCGTGTGTCCTTCCCGGTGTCGACCGTCTCGACCATCCCGTCGGTTCGTTCCTGGCGGTGGGGATTGCTCGCGAGTTTGGCGAGCCCGTCACAGTCGACCGCGTCCGTTCCGACCCCGATGGGTCCGGCAGTATCGAACTTCGCTGGGGGCCACCATCGTAACCACCGTCACACCAACGTCTCGATCTGTCGGCTCAGTTCGTAACCGATGGCTCCGACGAACGCGAACCCCGCGAGAACCAAGACGATTCGGAGTCGCCGTCGCCACGGTGGCACCACGCCGAACGGCGCGGTCCACTGCACGATGATCAGTCCCCCCAGAACCGAGAGGACGATCCATCGGTCGACGGTGAGGACAGCGGCCGATGCGAGAACCGGTATCGAGACCAACAGCCATCCGACGAGCAGGCGAATCACTCGGCGCTGTCCGAACGTGGCCACGAACCGCTGTTCGGTCCGTGCTATCTTAAATCCAGGCGTGAACATCCGGTCGGTCACGATATCTCCCCACCGAGAGAGTGACCTCTGCGACGAACTTTTACGGACGATGGGGCTAGCGTGAGCAATGTGGGTATGGGCCCATCTCGTCGTCGGGTACATCGCTTACCTATTCGCTCGTCCGAGCGCAATCCGTCACGGTGACCGTCACGCGGTGCTCGCGGCGCTTCTGGCGTCTGTACTGCCAGACCTGATCGATAAACCGCTGGCGTGGGGGGTACAACTACTCCCGTCCGGCCGATCAGCAGCACACTCGGTGTTTGCGCTCGTCTTGGTCTCCGGAGCCGTCTGGGTGCTCGCTCGGAAGCACGGACGCCGGGAGGCCGGTATCGCGTTTCCCATCGGCTACGGGAGCCACCTCGCCAGCGATGCCGTCGTTCCGCTGTATCACGGGGCGTACGACGAACTGGGCTATCTGTTGTGGCCCCTCTCGTCGGCTCCCGAGTACGACGAGCCGACCAGTGTCCTCGGCGCGCTCCGGGAATTACCGGAACTCTCGACGCTGTTTCTCGCAGAGCTCGTCTTCGCTCTCGCCCTCGGTTGTCTCTGCCTGTATCATCTCCTCACCCGGACGGATTTCACCGGGCAGTGACAGTCCCGACCATGTTTCCTGACTCGTGTGGGATGCAGTAATACTCGTAGGTTCCGGCGGTCTCGAAGGTGTGCTCGTACGTTTCGTCGCGGCCGATACTCCCCACTTCCGGATACTGCTGGTTTGCGTCGGATTCCGTCTCGAACTCGCCGCTGGCGAAGTAGGCCGCATCCGCGGGAATGGACTCGCTGTACGCCGTCACGCTGTGGGCGACGGCACCGACGTTTTCCCACGTCACAGTGCCGTCGACCGACACGTCGACAGTTTCCGGCTCGAATGTGAGGTCGTCGGTCATCTCAACCAGCACCGACGACGGCGGGTCGTCTCGGGCGTCGCTGTCGGGACCGCTGTCACCGTCCGTCGAACAGCCCGCCAGACCAGTCGTGAGTGAGACCGCTGACAGCCCACCGATACCGCGGAGAAGTCGCCGCCGTCGGAGGTTCATACTGTATTCAGGCGTTGTCCGACCATAAATTCTCCGTGGTGCGAGCGATGCCCGTCGCCGTTGTACCTCCGACAGTGTTTTCAGGATGCCACGTGACTGACAAGCAATGAATCAGACGACAGCACTGTGGCACCTCCAGACATCCCCGCAAGCGATCGGCCTCGCTGGCGATCGATGAGTGGGCGTGACCCCGTCGCAGTCCTCGGCGTAGCCGTTCTCGTTCTGGCGGTGGCGGGCATTGCGCTGGCCAGTCTCGCCGGGGTTTTCGCTGCCCCCACCGCCGTTCGAACCGGATTTGCGGTTGCTGCTGCCGTCATCGGCCTCGCCGTGTACCTCCCGAGTCGAAGAGCGGCCCCTGTCCCCCCCGAGTCGGACGCCATCGCCGCTGATCGAACCGCGAAACTCCTCCTCTCGGGCGGCGGCCTCGCCGTTGCCGTGACCGCTTGGACCGGAACCCGATTGTTCGGTCTTCTGGTCTTTCTCCCGGCTGGGTACGTGCTCGTGGCCGACGGGATTCGGCGTGGCGGCCAACCCGGCCCGACGCTGCTGGCGGTGGCGACGCTGTTTGCCGTCCCGGTGTTCACCAAATATCTCACAACGGGGTTTTACTTCGGTGGCACTGATACCTTCGCGCACGTCGACGCAGTTAATCGCCTCTTGGAGACCAACACCGCCGCGTCCCTCCCTCACGGGTACGACTATTTCCCCGGCTTTCACTTCGTCGTCGGGGCGGTCTCGCTGTTCGGCGACCTCCGGCCGTACGACGCGATCGTCTTCACGGGGATACTCGTTCTCACGCTGCTGGTCCCGGTTTCGTACCTCCTCGGTAGCCGCCTTTTCGAGGACAGGCGACTCGGCCTCGGCGCCGCGGTCGGTATCACCGTCCTCGAGTACGTCGCCTACCACGCGCTCTACTTCTTCCCGCAGGCACTAGCGCTCGTCACGCTCACCATCGTCG
>JBLGCM010000083.1:0-6343 GCA_047617345.1 Natronomonas sp.
ATCAAACTCGGGAATCTATCGACTCCCACGGCAATTCAACAGACTCGATCGAGTGAGGATTCAGTCCCCCAGTTGTGAGATGTGCGAAACGAGACCGACTCTCGGGTCCGGTGCCGTTCGTCGCGAGCGGGACTCCAGGCGCAAGTCCCGATCCGCTGCCCGCTCAACGAGAGTGCGTGTCGACAGAATCCGTCTCGTGCGCAACGCCACCCTGACTATGGCACTCGACGGGACGACGATATTCGATATACCGGTTTCCGGTTTATTACTTGAATAGGACGCGACCGGTCACAGTCAAACAGGGGGACAGTCTGATCAGTCGCCCGGGATCAGCGTGAGCGATTCAGAGCCGCGCTTCTCGCGGCGTGTGCGAGGACCAGCAACTCAAGCAGACAGCGCGTCAGTTCAAAGCTGGTCGTAGACGACGGCACCGTCGACGACAGTCATCTCGACGGCGAGCGAAGCAATGCCAGAGCACTCCCACGGGGACTGATCCAGTACGGCGAAATCACCGCGCTTGCCGCGTTCGATCGTGCCGAGGCGGTCCTCCGCGAAGCCGGCGTAGGCTCCACCGCGGGTGTACGCCCGGACCGCCTCCGTCGTGTCGAGTCGCTGGCTGTCTTCGGGGGCGGTCGTCGCCTGTTCGATACCAAAGAGCGGGTCCATCGGCATGCAGTCGCTGCCGAACGCCAGCGGAATATCAGCGTCGAGAATCCGTCTGAACGGGTTGGTCCGCCGCCGGCGCTTCTCGCCCAGTCGCTGGTCGTACAGTCCGCCCTCGCGGGCCCACTTCAGAAAGTTCGGCTGGACAGAGACGACGACGCCGTTGGCCGCGGCCGTCTCGATTGCCGCTTCCGAGAGGAGTTCGGCGTGTTCGATCCGGTGTCGCCGGTCTGTCGTTCCCTCGTAAGAATCAACGGCGACATCGACCGCCTCGTCGCCGATGGCGTGGATCATGGCCTGCAGGCCGGCATCGTCGATTCGGCCGGCCAGCGCGGCCAACTCCCCCGGCGGTGTCGTCCACTCACCTCGCCCCTCGCCGTCGGCGTACGGCTCAGAGAGCCGGGCCGTTCGGCTCCCGAAGCTGCCGTCGGCGAACGCCTTGATCGCGCCGTTTCGGAGGCGGTCGGTCCCGTGGTTTGTCACCAGCCCGACGTCGCCGATTGCGTCGAAATAGTCAGCGGTGTAGTTGAGCCGAACGCGGAGCGCGAGGTCACCGTCCCGGTCGAGTTCGCGGTACGTGCGGGCCACAGTAGCATCGCGGACGATATCGTGGACGCTCGTCACACCGTGGCGGTGGGCGTACGCCTGGGCCGTGAGCAGGTACTCGCGGATCCGCTCGGGGTCGGGATCGATCTGCTCGCGCAGCGCCGAGAGGGCGTCTTCGCGGAGCACCCCGGTCGGCGTTCCCGATTCCGTATCGACGTACTCGTCGGGGAGTTCGTCTCCGAACTGATCGAGGACGGCGCTGTTGACCGAGGCCGTATGGAGGTCCTCGCGGTAGGCCACGACCGGACGCTCCGTGCTCACCGCGTCGAGTTGCTCGCGGGTGAGATATGTCCCGTTCCAGCGGCTCTCGTCGTAGCCAAAGCCGAGGATCCAGCCGTCGGTCTCCTCGCGTCTGGCCGCGAGTCGGTCGAGACACCCCCCCGGCGACTCGGCAGCTGACAGATCAGCCTCGACCTGCTGTTTGCCGAGCAGATCCATGTGCGTGTGGGCGTCGATAAAGCCGGGGACAACGACGCGGTCGTCGAGATCGATCACGGTGGTTTCGACGCCGACGAGAAAGCTGAGTTGGCTGGACCGGCCAACGCTGACAATCTGCCCGTTTCTGACGGCGACCGCCTCGGCGGTCTCACCGGCAAGCGTTTTGACCCGGCCGTCGCGCAAGACGAGATCTGCGGCCTCTGTCATATTCTCACTGGTTCGCCGAGGCCGTTAATCGTTTGCCCTACTCTCGGTCGACTGGCCAAAGTCCCCCTCCTCGTCGAACCGCCGGGCGCGCAGGAAGCGGGCACGCAACCGGTTGGCTCCCTCGCCCAGATCCGCATCTCGGATGTTCTCGACCTCGCCGTCGGCGACGGCGTCGACCAGCGCTTCGAGTTGGTCTTTCTCGCTCGGAGTGAGTTCGAGTTCGTAGGTTCGGGTCTCTTCGGCGTCGAGTTTGGTAAACTTCCGGGCGGCCGTGACGACCAGCGAGCAGGGCTCACGGCAGGGGAAGACCCCATCGCCGCCCGGCGTTTCTAGGTCTGTCTCCTCGTCGTACTGCCAGCGGCGGCGCTTGAGACACTGCGAGTCACGACAACAGCTCTCGGCGACCCACTCGACGTGTTCGTGGCCCTCGCCGCGGTCCCACGTCTCGATAACGCCGTACATGCCCGTCTGGCGTTGCATCGTCTCCCGCCAGTGGCTCACGTCGAGGTCGTCCGTCCGCTCCCGGTGCCAGTTCGTGATCGTCGCTGGGTAGAAGAAATCGACCGCCTCGATCAGTTGCTCGGGGCCGAGATCCGGAAACTCCCAGCCGGTCCGGAGCGTCGGCGCGGACTTCAGCGGCCGGTAGGCACCGTCGTCGGTGTGGGTCGCCAGTTCGCGGGCCGCGAGCGGGTCGTCGTATCGATCCAGCGAGTCCGCGTCAGCGTCGTCGACGTGACAGAGGCGGTAGCGGCGTCGGCCGTCGCCGTCGAGATGGACCGTGAGATGGAGTTGGCCCCACTCGGTCGCGATACCGTCTTCGAGACGGTCGTATCGCTCCGGAACCGAAGCGTCGTCCTCAAGCCAGCGGAGAAACGCCCATCGATCCTCCTTCTGCGGAGCGACAGCGTGCCAGAAATACCAGTTCGTGACGTGAGTGGACCCGGTCGCAAGCTCCCGAAGCGCAGGTTCTGGGAAGCCCGTCAGTTCCATCTCGGGCGTTCGGTAGGTGTACGCGCCGTCGAACTCAACTTCGAGCCCGTCGAAAGAGATCCCATCAGGGGCGGTCTCGACGAGCGCGTCGACGTACCCGCGTGACATACCGAACGGGAGGGAGCGAGCGGGGAAAAGTCAGCCGATTCGCGACGAAACTGCGAGTTCAAACACCCCGAGAAGGGAGGCCCAATGGCGAATTACTGCAGGCCGGCAGGCGCTTTCTCGTCGATGGTCGTCCGGGTTCGGTCACGGATCTGTTCGTGAGCGTCGCCGAGGTCGGCGCCGGCGTCGTCGGCCCGTCCGAGGACGACATCGGCAAGTAGCGGCTCCGTTCCGACGGCACCGGAGTACCAGATCCGGTGACCGTCGACCGTCTCCGGAACCTCGTAGCCGGTTCGGTAATCATCAGTGAGGCCCATATCCTCCGGGATATCCTCTTGAGTATGAAACCCGTCGGAGACGAAAAGCGGGACGACGACGATATCCTCAGTCTCGAAGTACTCCGTCACGTCGTCGATTTCGGGATCTTCGTCCATAAACAGCGCCCGCACTTCCTCGAAGCGGTCCATCTCGCGGATGCGGTCGGCGTGATACTCGATCGCCTTCGCGGAGTTTTCGTTGCGGCGGGTGCCGTGACCGACCACGGCGAGGCCGAACCCCGGCCCGACGGCGGGATCGTCGGTCACCGATTTGGCGCGCTGGACGATGACGTCGCTCATCGCGTCGTGAGTCCCCACGGGCCCGCAGTACTGCACCGTCTGGCCGGTGTCGCCGGCAGTCAGCACCGCGGTGTCGGCACTGGTTCCATCGGAGTCCCACAGGGCAGGTTCCCAGCCGTCGAGGCGGAGCTCCCGGGGAATCACTTCCTCGGTGAAATAGCCCTCGCTGATGAACAGCGGCACGACGTAGACTTCCTCGGCGTCGACGGTTCGCAGGACCTCCCGGAAGGAGGGTTCTTCCTTCCAGAAGGCCTCCCGAATCTCGTCGAACGCACCCGTCGCACGGATGCGGTCGGCGTGGTCGAAGGCGGGCGCGCTGGACCCCGGGTTCTTGTGAGAGCCGTGGGCCGCGATGACGAGTGCAGTCGACATACCCCGAGTTGGGGCGAGAGGGGCTTAGGAGCTGCGAATGGATTAAGCCCCTCGCGGCGGTGGAACGGATATGACCCTCGCAGAACAGGCCCGCGACGCGGCGCGCAGCCACCCCTTCGTTCACGACGCGCTCGAAGCCGGCGTGCTCAACTACTCGGCGGCGGCCCGCTTTCTCGATATCGGCGACGAGGAGGCCGTCGCGGCCGCGCTCCGCCGGTACGGCGAAGAACTGCGCTACGAACCGGTCGAGGCCGACGTTCGTGTCACGATGGAAACCGGCCTCGGTCACGGCGACGAGGACGGACTGCTGGCCGTCGGCGAAACGGGGTTCGTGCCCGGCGACGGCTCGCTGACGGCGATTTTGGTCAGCGATGGGGTCTCGGTTCGTCTCTTTCGACGGGCCCTCGCCCGGTGTGAGACGGCCGGTATCGACGTGATCGCGGCCGGATACCGCGACGGATCGATTGTGGTCATTGTCGAGCGCCGGGACGGCCCCGATGCCCTCAGATCGATCGAGTCCATCTGTGCGCCCTGATTTCCGGCCGGAGCGTGATTTTTAGAGATGTCTCCGGACCGCACGACCGGCAGCTATAAATTTCATATTGCGATATCGAATCGGCTGAAGCGGGCTGAGCCCGGCGGTTCCGTGCTGTGCGTTGCTGCCGAGTAGCGAGTTGACTGCGTGTAACAGACGAATACCGCGATGCACGACAGATAAGCAGAGACCCGGCGACCAAACGAGAACGGCCAACCGCGACGCAGCCGGTCTATCAGAGCCAGTGCGCGACGGCGCGACTGGAAGTCCCCCGACAGCCGCTCGGTCTGGAGACGGAAACCAAGCCGAGGCGGTCACCACGGCGCTGCGTGCGACTGGCGGCCGCGGAACTCGGCGAAACAGAGCAGCCGGCTTCGAGCCGCTGGCCGGCGGCGACGGCGGTGGTCACTCGTTTCGGAACTCCGGCTCGCGGCCCTCCAGTCGCGCTTCGACACCTTCCCGATAGTCCGCGCTTCGGTAGGTCTCTTTGGCCAGGGCTCGCTCGAACGCCAGCCCTTCGTCGAGGGACATCTCGCCGGCGGCGTTGAGCGCCTGCTTGGCCATGCGCATCCCGACGGGGCCGTTCGCGGCGAGTTCGTCGGCCAGTCGTCGCGCCCGTTCGACGACTTCGCCGGGATCGACGACCTCGCGGACCAGTCCGGCGTCGGCGGCGGCCTGCGGATCGACGTACTCGCCAGTCAGCACGATTTCTTTGGCTTTGGCAAGCCCGATCAGACGGGGGAGACGCTGCGTCGCGCCGCCGTGAGGGAAGGTGCCCAGTTTGACCTCGACGACGCCGTATTTGGCCTCGCTGTCGATGATCCGGAAGTCGAAGGGAAGGGTGAGCTCGAAGGCACCGGCGGGAGCCGCGCCGTGGATCGCCGCGATCGTCGGGACAGAACAGTGCTCGATAGTGTCGAGCAGGTCGGGAAACAGCGATTCCGTGATCGACACGTCGGTCGACTCATCGGCGAGGCCACGCATCATCTCCAGATCCATACCCGCGCTCAGCACGGGCCCCTCGCCGCGGAGGACCGCCGCACGGGGGTCTGTCTCGTCGTCGAGGGTCTGAAAAGCCTGGTTCAAATCCCACATCAGGGGTTCGTTCATCGCGTTGCGTTTCTCCGACCGCTGGATGACGACCTCCGCGCGGTGGCCGTCGCGGTCGATGCGCGCGAGTCCGTTGTCCATCTCCGTCGAGGAATCCATATCTCGACCTGCGGTGGACAGCGACGTAAAACTACAGGCCGAAAAATCAGGCAGGTTCGTAGCCGGCGGCTTCGATGGCCGCGCGGGCGTCCGCATCCGCGACCGAGCCCTCGATCACGACGCGGCCGGCCTCGTGGTCCGCCTCGACGGCAGTGACGCCGTCCAGTTCCGAGACTGCGTCTTCGACGTTCTGTTCACAGCCGTTACAGGACATACCAGTGACTGTCAACTCCATGTTCGCTTTTGGATCGGCGAGCCAAAGGGCGTTTTGATCGCTCTCAGACTCGCGCCTCGAGCGTAACAGCCTCGGCGCTCGTCCCCGCGGTGAATGGCGGCTACCCCGGCGGGAGATTTTATCTTTCTGCCGACCCGAGAGCGGATATGAGCCGCAACGACGAGGTCGCCAGACGCCTCGAAGCGTTTGCCGATCTGCTGGAGGCCCAAGACGTGGCGTACAAACCCCGCACCTACCGTCGGGCCGCCGAGAACATCCGCGACTATCCAGGGGACGTGGCGGCCCTCGCGGAAGACGGGGAAGACGCTGTCGCCGAAATTGACGGCGTGGGCGACGCCATCTCCTCGAAAGTCGTCGAATACCTCG
>JBLGCM010000084.1:0-6310 GCA_047617345.1 Natronomonas sp.
ACAGTTCACCGTCGGCGGCGGCAGGCGGCGACTGAGCTACCGTTCGATCTCTTTGGCCGTTTCGACGAAGGCGCTGACAGACTCGACCGGCGTGTTCTTGTTGACCCCGTGGCCGAGGTTGAGGATATGTCCTTTTGGGCCCGCTTTCCCGATGATCTCGCGGGTCTTCTCGCGGACGAACGCCGGGTCGGCGAAGAGATAGGAGGGGTCGAGGTTGCCCTGCACGGGCACGTCGCCGAGCTGTGCGCGGGCCTCGCCGACATCGACCGTCCAGTCGAGTCCGACCGCATCGGCACCCGACTCTGCCAGTTGATCGAGGCGGCCGTTCATCCGGCGGACGAAAATAATTGTCGGTACGTCGACGGCGTCGAAAATCTCCCGGTGGAGGGGGAGGACGAACTCGCGGTAATCCTCGGGCGTGAGTGTCCCGGCGTAGGTGTCGAACAGCTGCAGTACATCTGCACCGTTGCCGACTTGGAACTGGAGGTACTCTTTGACGACCGAGGTAAAGGATTCCAACAGCGTGCGGAACGCGTCGGGATGCTGTGCCCGGAGTCGTCGCAGCGGCATGTTCGTCCGGCTCGGCCCGCCGGCGACCGCGTAGGAGGCGAGTGTGAAGGGGCCGCCGGCGAAGCCGATCACTGCGGTTTCGTCCCCGACGCGCTGGTTGAGCCGAACGAGTAATTTGCCGACGTAATCGAGTTCTCGGGTGACGTCGCCGTGGGATCGGTCGACGTCGTCCGGGCCACTGACGGGATCGTCGATCACCGGGCCGACGCCGCTTTCGATGTGATAGGAGAAGCCGAGCGGTTCGAGGACCGTGAGAATATCGGAGAACATCACGACGCCGTCCGGCTTGTAGTACTCCCACGGAAGCAGCGTGATTTCGGTGGCGACTTCGGGCGTCTTGATGGCTTCGAGAAAGCTGTACTCCTCGCGGATCTCGCGGTATTCGGGAATATGTCGACCGGCCTGACGCATCAGCCAGACCGGCGGCCGCTCGGTGTGTTCCCCACGAGCGGCGCGAACGAGGAGATGATCCATTGCCTCCTGATTCGACTGTGGGGAGTTAAGAGCTTTTGATACCACGGATCGCCAGCGCGTTTGGATAATCATTTAACGCCAGCCTCGGAACAACAGTGTATGGCAGCGCCACGAATTCTCATCATCGGCCCGCCAGGTGCAGGTAAAGGAACGCAGAGCAGTAACCTCGTCTCGGAATACGGCGTCGATCACATCACGACCGGTGACGCGCTCCGGGCGAACAAGGACATGGATCTGAGTCACCTCGACACGGATCGAGACACTCCGCGTGCGTACATGGAGGCGGGCGACCTCGTCCCGGACCAGGTCGTCAACGAAATCGTCGACGAGGCGCTGTCGAACGCCGACGGCTTCGTGCTGGACGGCTATCCGCGCAATATCGACCAGGCCAAAGAGCTGGAATCGATGACCGACCTCGACGTGATCCTCTCGCTGTCGGTGAGCCGCGAGGAACTGATCGACCGTCTCACCGGGCGGCGAGTCTGTGACGACTGCGGAGCGAACTACCACATCGAGTTCGACCAGCCCGAGACCGAGGGCGTCTGTGACGAGTGTGGCGGCGAGTTGATCCAGCGCGACGACGATACCGAAGAGTCAGTCGAGAACCGCCTCGACGTCTTCGACGAAGAGACTCAGCCGGTGATCGACCACTACGAAGGCAGCGAGGAGTTCGTCGAGATCGACGGCGAGCAGGACTTCGACGGCGTCTGGGCGGATATCAAATCGGCCGTCGACGAGCGCGCCGACTAATCGAGGAGTAAAAGCTTGATAGTACTCCGAGGGGTTAGATTGGAATAATGCCACGGACCGCACAGAAAGTAGACGACCTCGCCGAGGAGGGCGAGCATATGACCGATGCCCTACAGGAAGTGCTTTCGGTCGCCGAAGAGCAGGGGACGGTGACCTGGAGCGATGTCTCCGACGAGATCACCAGCGGAGAGTGGGGGCGTCTCATCGAGAAGGGGATGCTCACCGATGCCGACGGCGAGGGGTTCGTCGTCGAGGACCCCGACGGGATCCGCGAGGCGCTGGACGAGGCGAATCCGGCCGACGTCTCGGGTCAGGATATGTCGTGGACCACCTACGACAAACTGGCCGCGATGAGCGCTGTTGGACTCTTTGCTGGCTACGCGTTCGGCTCTGTCCGGCAGATGATCGGCAGTACCATCGATATAATCGTCGGTCCGCTCAACGACCTCTTGCCGTTTTACATAGTCATTCTCGTCCTCGCGGTGATGACCGGGCTGGCCTCGGCCATCTTCCAGGACAACCTCGGCAACACCGAAGTCATGGGTGAGTACCGCGAGAAAACGGAGAAGCTCAAAGAACGCCGGGAGGCGGCGAAAGAGCGCGGCGACGACGAGGCGCTCGAACGGATCCAGGAAGAACAGATGGAGATGATGTCAGAGAACCTCGGTGTCTTCAAACAGCAGTTCCGGCCGATGGTCTGGATCATGCTGTTCACCATCCCAGTGTTCCTCTGGCTGTACTGGATGACCATCGATGTCGGTGTCGCGGGCAGTTCACCGGTGCTCGTGATACCCATCGCCGGCGAGATCTCCTCTTGGCGAACGCAGCTAGTTGGCCCGATGGAAGTCTGGATCGTCTGGTATTTCGTCTGTTCGCTGGGCTTTGGCCAGATCATGCGCAAGGCCCTGAACGTGCAGACGACGCCGAGCTAGAAGAGCATCTCCTTATAAGGAAACGGTCCGTGCGCTCGGCCGTCATCACCGGCTCTGAGGCGTCGCAGTCGTGCGGATCAGCGAGTGACTCGAGAAAACCGCCAGCAGTAAACGTTCCGGTACAATTTTAAGAGAGAACGCGGTAGATTTCCAATATGCCACATACCTGCCGTAACTGCAAGCGGACATTCAGCTCCGAACTCGAACTCGACCTGCATCGGGACAACTGCGAAGACGGAGATTTGTTCTGCGACCGGTGTGGGAACCGGTTCGCCGAGCAGACCGCTACCGAGGACGGCTGGCACTATCGGTGTCCTGAAGCCGACTGCGACGGGGCGGGAATCGGAGAAGACATCCACCAGGTAACGGACGTACGACTACAGACGCCGTAGATCTGCGCTCTCTTCCTGCCGTTCTCTTCGCTATTTCGTCTGACCGAAATCGAGTCGGACAGAGCGCCGTGTCTCCTCTCCGATCCGTGGCTGTTGGGTAGGCGCAGAGCCACCGCACGTGCATCTCCGGGCGGCCAGACGTTCGGAAACGGGCGACACCATCAGCATCGTCACGGCTACCCACCGACAGCCTTATTACCGGAACTCCTCGTCTTTCGAGTGAATGTCTAATAACGAGGTTTCCAACGTTATTAACGTACGCAGTCGTTCGGTTACCCTCGGATCCGCGGCGATTGCCCTGTTCGTTTTGCTGTCTGGCGTCGCGGTGCTGGGGGGGCTCTGGAAGATGCTCGCTATTTCGTGGGTGGCTTTCGGAGCGATGGCCGGGGCGATTCCGCTGGGAGTTCGTGCGGCGCGGACGGCGAACGCGACCCGACTCGTCTGGGGGTACGGGACGGCCAGCGGCGCGATGATCACGAGCGCCGCCGTCTTCCTGCTCCCGCAGGCCATCGGCTTCGATCCCCGCGTCGGGGGATTCGGCGTCGCTGCCGGGATTCTCGTCGGCTTCGGTTCACACGTCGTGGGCCACCGTCTGGCTCACGTCAGTGCGACCTTCGACGACACCGCGGTCCAACTGACCGCACACGCCCTCTCTGCGGGAGTCATCATCGGGCTGGTGTACGGTTCGATGCCGGAGCTTGGGCTGTTGCTCGGGCTAGCTATCGTCTCGCACAAGGGGCCGGCCGGCTACGCCGCTGCTCGCCGACTGGCCAGTGGAGACCGCCCGGCGTCGATCATTCTCCTCCCCGCGACCGGGGTCGGTATCGCCGGTATCCCCGCCGCGCTGCTCGAACTCCCGATCGGTCCGCTCGGACAGGCCGCAGTCTTCGGCTTCGCTGCCGGGATCTTCCTCCACATCGCCATGGACTTTCTGCCACAGTGTGAGGTCGGCGGCGAGGTCGGCGAGGTCGCCGAACTCTCCGCGGACGCACACCACCTCCTGGACCGACTCCGGATCCACGCCGTCGTCAGCACCTCTCTGGGTGGGATCGTCGTCTTCGTCCTCTGGCTGATCGTCGAGTCTGGGGTCTGATCTCGGTTTCTCCCCGGCGTCCTGCACACGCCGCCGGTGTGAGAACCCAAATGAAAAGTCGAAACCGGCAAAACAGACGACTCCACGCGACCCGGCTGATTACTTGCCCCAGAACGGGTCCCGGTTGCGGTGTTTGTCGAGGTACATCGAGAGCACCTCACGTTCGTCGGCGGAGATATCCTCGCCGAGTTCCTGTTCGAGAATCTTCGCGTGTTTCTCGGGGATCTCTACCCACAGTTCGTCGCCCTCCTTGATCTGTCGGCCCACCGTGGGACCGTCGATGGAGACGGCGACGCGTTCGCCGGTCCGGGCCTCGTCGACGTCCTCTCCCTCGTCCTGGATCGATTTGAGTTGGCCGACCCGCTCGGGTTCGCTCCCGTCGAAGTTGACGATCCGACTGTTCCGCCGCAACAGGCCGCCGCGTATCTCGACGCCGACGACCGCGGGATCTGACTGGCGGAAGGTGTGATCGTCGAGAATCTCGAAGCGTGCGGGGCGGGTGATGTTCTCCAGCACCTGCTCCTGCTGGGCCTGTTCGATCTCCTCGACGTGCTCTTCGTAGTGCTCGATCAGCCGGTAGATCACGTCGTGCTCGAACAGGCGTACCCCCTCCTGTTCTGCGAGGTCGCGGGCGTCGTCCAGCACGTCGACGTTGAAACCGAGAACCGCCCTGTGTTTCTCGGTGTCTGCCGTTTCGGCCATTCGGATGTCTCGCGGCGCGACGTCGCCGACCTCGGCGGACATGATCGGAATCTCTGATTCCTCGAGCGTGCTCGCGAGTGCTTCGAGGCTGCCGAGCGTGTCGGCTTTGACCGTGACCCCCTCCTCTTCGGTCGAGACCTGGATGTCCGCGAGTTCGGCCTGCACCTCGGCGACGACCCCCTCGACGTCCTGATCTCGCACGACTCGGACCGGCGCGCCGGCCATCGCGTCGTCGAGGTCCGGCGCGGCGATCTTGACCCCCTGTGCGGCGACGACTTCCTCGACGTTCTCGAACTCGTCGTCTGAGCGGATCTCCGAGAGCGGTCTCGGCTGTAAGAGCGCGCGCACGTCGGTGACGATCGGGCCGGACTGGCCGCCGACGACGATCTGATCGTCCTCGCGGATCGTTCCGTCGTAGATGACCGCGTCGATGGTCGCGCCGAATCCTTGCGTATCGGTCACTTCCAGTACTGTGCCGGCAGCGGGACCGTCCACGTCGATGGCCATCTCCTCTTTCATGTATCGCTGGGACAGCCCCATCAACACGGTGAGCAGGTCGGGGATCCCCTCGCCGGTCTCCGCGGAGACCGGGACGACGCCGATGTTCGACTGGAAGTTCTGGACGCGCCAGTACATGTCGGCTGAGAAGTCCTCGTCGGAGAGCTGGCCGATGATCTCGTAGAGGTTCTCGTTGAGGTCGGCCTGGACGCGCTCGCTCTGGGACTCGATCGCGAGTTTCGACGGGCGACCCTCCTCGGGGTTCCAGCCCGGAACGGTGTCGATTTTGTTGGCCGCGACGATAAACGGCGTCGAGGTCCGTTTGAGAATGTCGACGGCCTCGTGGGTCTGTGGCTGAAAGCCGTCGTTCACGTCGACGACGAGGATCGCGATGTCGGCGAGCGCGCCGCCGCGGGAGCGAAGCGTCGAGAAGGAGTGATGGCCCGGCGTATCGATGAAAAGCAGGCCGGGCAGATCGAAATCGTCCGGGTCGACGAGGTCGCCGGCGATCCCCGAGATGACGTCGAGAGGCACCGCTGTCGACCCGATGTGCTGGGTGATCGCACCGGCCTCACCCTCGCTCACCGCGGAGCCGCGGATCTGGTCTAAGAGGCTGGTCTTTCCGTGATCGACGTGGCCGAGCACTGCGACGATGGGCGTCCGCAACGAGGAGGCCTCGCCCTGCTCGGACTGGTGGTGTTCAGCCATCCCGTCTCACCTAGAATTGGTAGAAACCAGCCGTCGTTGCCATTTAAGTACATCGGCTCGCCACTCGGCCACCAGTCAGAAATCCGGCAGATCGTCGGGTGCGTCGTATTCGGTCTCCCAGTCGATGTACTCCTCGATCAGCACGTCACAGACGATCTGCCCCAATTCGGTCAGTGAGGCATTGATGCTCG
>JBLGCM010000085.1:0-6291 GCA_047617345.1 Natronomonas sp.
CGACGCGCTCGAACGACTCGGCCAGCGCTGTGACTACGCGCTGATCGAAGGCTACTCCGGCCTCGCATTGCCGACGGTCGTCCTCGGCGACCGGGACGGAGAGCGCGGGGAGATCATCGCCCGCGAACCGAGCGGCCGGGATGCGGATGTCGACGCAATCGTCGAGGCTCTCGAAAAGAGAGAGCCCTACGAGACGCTGTCCTCGCTCGTCGCGGCGGTCAAGCGCTCGCCGGAGGAGGTCTACAGCGGCGCAATCGCGACTTTCACCGGGCGCGTGCGGGCGAAAGAAGACGCGGACGACGAGCGCACCGAGTTCCTGGAGTTCGAGAAATACGACGAGGTCGCCGAGCAGAAGATGGCGGAAATCCGGGAAGAACTCGAAGCCCGAGATGGAATCTTCGAGGTCCGACTGCACCACAAGACCGGCGTCGTCGAGGCCGGCGAGGACATCGTCTTCGTCGTCGTGTTGGCGGGCCACCGGGCCGAGGCCTTTCGAACCGTGGAGGACGGAATCAACCGACTGAAAGAGATCGTTCCGCTGTTCAAGAAGGAAGTGACCGTCGGCGAGGAGTTCTGGGCGCACGAAAACCAGTGACAGGATTTTATGCGGAGCCTTCGATGTCCTGACTGTATGACAGACGAAGTCGACGATCCGACGGAGGAGCTGCCAGCAGCGGCCGGCGAGTTCGCCGAACAGTACCCCGAGGTCTGGGAGGCGTACTCGGTACTCGGAGAGGCGAGCGCCGCGGCGGGACCACTGGACGAGGAGACGAAACGACTGGTCAAACTCGGCCTGGCAATCGGCTCCCAATCCGAGGGCGCGGTGCACTCTCACGTCCGCCGCGGGCTGGAAGCGGGAATCGAACCGGAGACGCTGAAACACGCCGCCGTGCTCGCCATTCCGACCGTCGGCTTCCCGAAGGCGATGGCCGCGATCACGTGGATCGAAGATATTACCGAGTGAAAGACTACCGAACGGACCGGTCAGTTCGGCCCGGGTTCGTCGAACTCGTCGGGGCCGTAGCCGAACTCTTCGGGGCCAGCCGGAATGGTGCCCTGCATGCCGTTGATGTGCTGATCCACATCGCCGTCTCCGCTGCCGCCACACCCGCCACACCCGCGGCCGGAGTCACCGAACAGATCCTCGTTCCACTCGATGACTTCGGGGTTGTCCGGCACCCAGTCCGGATCGACACCGAGGCGGTCGACTTCCGTCTCGACGACGACGGCGAGCAGGTTCGCGACGGCGGCGTAGAAGCCGTCGCTTCGCTTGTTGACCTCCTCGGCGAACCGCCAGTACCAGCGGCCGATGTGTTCCTCGACGAACGCTCGCCGCGCGCCGACGACGATTTCGATGCCTTCGTCGTCTCCGCGCTCCTTGAGGTGAGCCTCGCGCAGCGCGAGGTCGCTGAGGAACTCCGTCTGGAAGACCAGATGATCCTTGCGGTCGTTTTCGCCCTCGGCAATCGCCAGGTCGAACGCCTTGTAAAAGCCGGCGATGTCGGCGAGATCGCGAGTCGCCGTCATCAGCGGCCCGGGCAGGTAAGTGAGTTCGTACGGCGAGATCTGGACCCCTTCCTCGACGCCGAACATCGAGCCCCACTGCTTCGACAGGTCCGCTGCATCACGCTCGGCGGCGATCTCTGCGACCTCCTCGGCGGCCCGCTCGAGGTCCGTGTCGTCGAACCCCCGGGTCGCATCGAGCAGCTCGGGGCCGAACTCGTCGGCTTCGATCATCGCCGTCAGTTGCTCGCCGGGTCGGTCCAGCGCCAGCGAGAGCAGCGAGTAGACGCGGGCGCGGTCGAACGCCTGCTCGGGAGCAGCTTCGTAGGTCGGTACGCCGTCCAGCTCGGCGCCGTCGCTCGTATCGGGACCCGGTCGTTGCGACGGCGTGCCAGATCCCAGGATATTGCTCATTGCTGTCACCTCACGTGATATCGAGCCGGTAGACGTCTTCGTCCTCGTCGTAGCGCTGTCGGTCGGTTTGTGGTTCCTCGATCGGGACGCGACCGACCTCGTCGCCCTCGTAGTAGCCGACGGCCTCGCCGTCGTCGATCTCGAAGCCGGTCAGCGACCACTCCGTGCTGCCGATCAGGTGCAGTAGCGCCTGGATCTCCGGCTCCTCGCCGTTGCGGGCGGCCTGGTAGGTCTCGATTGCCTCCTCGACGCCCGGTCCGAACATCTGGGTGAGGTAATCGACCGGCGCGGTGATCGGCGGGATGTAGTAGACGTTCGGCTCCAGTCCGAACTGCGGGTACAGCGGCTTCGCGATCTCTTTCTCGTGAACCATGAAATCGACCGGGTTGACGATTTCCTCGGTCGGGTCGCCGACGTCGGCGTCGTCGGGGTGGTTGACGTAGCCGTGCATCCGGATCTTGCCCAGGCAGTTCTCGAAACACTGCGGGGCTTTTCCCTCCTCGATTTTGGGGTAACAGCCGACGCACTTCTGGGAGACGCCCTCTTTCGGATTGAGGATCGCCTTCTTGTACGGACAGGCCTCGTTACACTGCGTGGTCGCCTGACAGTTCTCCTGATCGATCAGGACGATACCGTCCTCCTCCCGTTTGTAGATGGCCTGGACCGGACACGACCCAGCACACGCCGCGTACGTGCAGTGGTTACAGATCCGCGGCAGGTAGAAAAACCAGATGGGGTGAGTGTCGTCGTCGAAGTGCATGTCCTCGGCCATGTCCTGGCCCGCCGGTTCGTCCTCGCCGAGGTTGGGGTAGCGCCAGTCGTCGTCGCCGGGCATGAAGCCGGCCAGGTTGTCGGCGGAGCTCCCGAGGTTTTCGGTCGGATGATTCTCGGGGTCCTCCCAGTCGGTCCCCTTGGCCTCGAAGATGGTGTCGCCCTGGTAGGTGCCGTCCTCGTCCCACTCGGCCTCGCCGAGTTCGTTCAGCAGACGGCCGTCCCAGCCCACGGGATGAGAACCGTAGGGCTTGGTCTCGACGTTGTTCCAGAACATGTGCTCCTGGCCCTCGCCGTGGGTCCACGTCGTCTTACAGGCCAGCGTACACGTCTGGCATTCGATGCACTTGTTCAGGTCGAAGACGCCTGCCCACTGGTTGTCGGGTCGGGCCTCTTCGTAGGGGTAATCCATCTCGCGGTTCAGTTGCCAGTTTTCGACTTTGGGCATTGTTAGTCACCTCGGGTGTTGATGTAGCCGCCACCGATGTAGCGCAGCATCGCGTCGTTCTCGTAGCCCGGTCGCATGCTGAGGACGTCCGAGAAGTGCTCGTCGGGCCGCCAGCGGCCCTCGCCGTCCGCCGCACCGTCTTCTGCCTTCGTGATTTTCACGAACGATTCCTTCGGCGCGCCGTTGGCCGCGTGGACGTCGGTCTCGTATCCTTCCCCCATGTTCCGGCCGAACAGATCCTTGCGGGCCATGCTGTCGGTCAGCCAGGTGCGGCGCAGCCACGTCGAGGTCATCGACTGGTGCCCGCCCTGCCGGTACAGCGAGACGTAGCCCGTCCGGTCGTTTTTGGCCCACTCGCTGTCCTCGTCCTGCTGGGCCTCGTAGGTCGTGTGAGAGGTCTGGTTGAGGTTCATCCAACTCCGCGTGACGCCGCGCGAGAGCGACGGCTGGTGGCGCACTCGCATGAGCGCGCGCGTGTAATCGTCTTCGTCCTCTTTCTCCGCGCCGGGGTACGGTCGGTCCGACGGGTCGGCGTCGACCCACACGTAGTCGCCGTCCTCGAACCCTTCGTCGCGGGCGTCTTGGGGGTTCATCTCGACGTAGCCCTCGCCGATGTACGGCTTGCGATCGTCTTCGGGGTCCATGTCGCCGTAGTTGCCCCACCAGACCGCGATGTTCGGCAAGGCGTTCGCGAAGGTGTGTGCGCCGTGGCGGTACTTCGGCGTCATGTAGATGTAGTTGTAGCCGTCCTCGAGGTCCATCAGCGGATGGGTCGTATCGGTCAACTCACTCGGCGAGTAGACGACGTTTCGGACCTGTCGGTCGTTGGTGTCCCGCGCCTTGGCGTCGCTGTCCCAGCCGCGGTCTTCCGGCGTCTCGGGGTCGATCACCGGGCTGTCGCTGTCGTCGACGAGGACGTTCGGCTCGTACGGCGTCGCGTCCATCGGCTCGCGGTGGAGCGGGAGGTTCTCCCCGGCCTCGGAGAACTCCTCTTCCTCGCGGAAGAACTCCAGACGGCCGGTCTTGGTGAACCACGGCTTGTCGTCTTGGGTCTGCTCGTTCCCGACGTGTTTCGGGTACGTCTGGGTCATCGTCATCGCCGGCGTTCCCTGACGGGCTTTCTCCAGCAGGTCTTCGATGTCGTACCCTTTCGCCGTGTTCGAGTTGTTGAGGATCCGCTGGATGTACGGCTTGGCCTGATACTCGTCCTCGTCGATGAAGGCCCAGTAGTCCTCGAAGCGGTCGTCGCCGGTGATTTCGGCGAGTTTCTGAGCAACGCCTTTGTAGTGTTGGGTGTCGTTGCGGGTATTGTAGATCCGGTCGTCAAGTTCCGTCTCCGGCATCACGTTGATGAACGGATTCGTCACTGACGCGGTGATATCGTGGACGTGGTTCTCGGCCCACGAGTCGACGGGGAAGACGATATCCGAGTACTCGCAGGTCATCGTCCACCACCACTCGTTACAGAAAAACGCCTCGATTCTACCCGTTCGGAGGGCCTTCTCGATGATCTTGTACGAGCCCTTGGCGTTGCCGAGAATCGAGTTCGATCCGGAGACCCAGATCGACTTCGTGGGCGTGTGCATGTGGCTGTCGCCCTGGAAGTACTCGCCGTCGACTTTCAGCGGTTTGTCGAGGTTGGTGTAGAAGTGCGCCGACTGCATATCGATCCGGCTATCGACCTCGGCGTCGGAGTCGGGATCGAGTTCGATGTTGAACGGGTTCTCGTTGATGTACTGCGGGATGCCGTTGAAGTAGGCTGCCCGGTAGTTCCCGGAGTAACTGCCGACGTTGCCGGACTGGTAGCCGACGTTTCGGGTCAGACTCGCAAGCAGGAAGATGGCCCGATCCTTGTTGTCGGAGTTGGTGTAGTGGTTCGGACCCATCCCGGTGAGAATGAGCGTTTCCTCTTTGCTCCCGGCGATATCCTCGGCGAGATTGACGATGGACTGCGGGCTCGAGCCGGTGACTTCCGCGGTCGATTCGACATCCCAGGTCTCGTCGAGATGTTCGCGGATGAGGTCGAACACCGGCCGGACCTCGACGGTCTCGCCGTTGGCGAGTTCGACCTCGAAGCTGCCTTCGAGGGTTGCGGTCACGTCGAAATCGTCGCCGACGTCGTCGCGGCTGATCGGTTCGAGTTCACCGGTCTCGTCGTTGCGGACGACGAAGTCGCCCCACTCGCGGCGCATGTCTTCGGTGACGATCTGTTCGTCGAAGTTCGTCACGTCTGCGCCCGGTCGCTCCTCGTCACTCCCGACGGTTTCCGTTTTCGCGAGATCCGCGTGTTCGTACTCCTCGAAAACGTCGCTGGCCCGGAGGAACTCCTGTTCGTCGACCCGGACCAGAAGCGGCAGGTCCGTGTGTTTCTGGACGTACTCCTCGTCGTAGAGGTCGCGGTCGATGACCTCGCGCGCGGCTCCGAGGAACAGGGCACCGTCGGTCGCCGGTCGAACTTTGATGAACTCGTCGCACTTCGACGAGGTCGCGTTGTAGTCCGTGTAGATTCCAGTGACCTTCGAGCCTTTGAGGCGGGCCTCGGTCAGGAAGTGCGAGTCCGCCATCTTCGTCGCGATCCAGTTGATTCCGGCCAGTATGATGTTGTCGGCGTAATCGGCGTTGATCAGGTCGAAGTCGACGGTCTGCTGACCGGTCACCATCGTGTGCCCCGGCGGCAGGTCGGTGTGGAACGAGTAGTTGTCCAGTCCGACCGCGCCCAGCGCCTCGTCTTCGCTGACGTCCCGGACTGAGTTGTCGAGCAGGGCCATCGAGTTGGCGTTGCGGTACTGGCCGAACAGCTTCGTCACGCCCAAAAGCGGCATGCCGCCGCGGAACTTCATCGTCCGGACGCCGGCGCCCTGGGTCTCCTCGACGACGCGCTCGTCGTAATCCTGTTCGAGCAGGCTCTGCATTCCCGACTCGCCGCTGTAATGGTCGGCGAGTTCGGCGAAGGTCCTCGCAACCAGATCGTAGGCCTCGTCGAATTCGACCTCCGTCCAGCTATCGTCCCCGCGGTTGGCGTACTCCTCGGGCATCGACCCGTCCTCGTCGCGGGGGAACCCCTCCTCGACCCACTGTTTGAATCCGTCGCGGACCATGGGCTGTTTGACCCGTCGCTCGCCGTAGAAGCGCTCGATCATCGCCAGCCCCTTCTG
>JBLGCM010000086.1:0-6244 GCA_047617345.1 Natronomonas sp.
GTGCGGAGATGACCGTGATCGGCAAGATCAGCAGTGAAAGCGTCAGCGAGGCGCTCACAGCCGTCCCGAATCCGAACCCGAAGAGGTTGACGAACACCGCCAGTCCGAGCAGTCCGTAGACGACCGACGGAACAGCGGCCAGGTTCGCGATGTTGACCTGAATGAGCCGCGAGACTGCGCCGATAAGCCCCGAGTCGCTGGTGTACTCTTCGAGAAAGACGGCCGTCCCGACGCCAAGGACGAAGGAGATGACAGCCACGAGCGTGATGATGAGCACCGAACCGACGATGGGCGGGAACAGTCCCGCACTTCGTGCCCGCGTGGTCTGTGTCGTCGGCGTCCCGCGCACGTAAGAGAGGTCCAGCCACGCGTTCGGCCCGGCGATACCGAGCGCATTGACGACCACAGCACCGACGAGAACTCCCCCGACGAGCAACACGGGCAGGACCAGCCCGACACGGTTCGCCTCGGAGGTCTGGACTCGGTAGAGATACATCGTCGTCGGCACGGCAACACCGAGCATGAGGAGAACCGAGGCGCTCGTCGAGAACGCTACCATCGACAGACCGATCCCGCCGCCGAGGGCAACGGCGAGGACAATCGCCCCGGTAATCAGTCCTCTACGGCGGTCGTACCGACGGCTCATCAGCAATGCAACCAGTCCGGCCACGGGGAAGACGAGTGACCAGGCGAGAATGATCAGCGTTGTGGGATAGGTCGGGATGATTCCCCGGAGGACGTACGCGAGGACGGTTCCGGCAATCCCGACGAGGACAACAACGATCCGCCCTGCCAGCGGTCGGGCGGTGATCTCCCAGCGTCGTAGTGCGTACGCGACCGCAACCGCTGGAACAACCCCCAGCGTGTAGACGAGGAAGTACAGCTGCAGATCGAAGACGACGAAGAGAACGAAAATCCAAAGTCCCAGCGCCGCGCCGCCGAGCAGTCGGCCGAGCAGCCCGAATCCGACTGCGCCGGTCGGCGTGCTGCTGCCGGCGACCGAGACGTAACCCGTGACCGGGAGTACGACTGCGAAGAGGTAGGTCAGTTGCCAGTTGAGCCGCGGGATCGGACGGACGAGCGCCTCGACCGCGGTAAACAGGACGGCCGTCCCGACGAGACCGCCGACGAGAACGACCGCTGTCAGTCGCTTGACCGACCGATCCGTCTCGTACAGACAGAAGCCGAGATACGGCAGGACGAGCGTGAAGAAATACACCAGCAACCACTCGGGGCTGGCGGCTTCGAGATCGAACGCATCAACGGAAACGTAGATCAACAGGGCCGCGAGCGCGAGAATACCCGTCACCGACGCGCCGAATGTGAGCATCTCGAATATCGTTCCCTTGAGTCGGCTCACGCGCCCGAAGTCGTTGGTCGTTGTCGCCATTCAGTACACCTCCCGGTAGCGTTTTGCAATCATATCGCTGATCACGTTCAGAATGAGTGTGAGGACGAACAGCGCCAGTCCGAGCGCGAACATGCCGTCGTAGGGAATCGTCCCGCCGGTGAGGTCACTCTGTGCGATATTCACCATCGCGACAGTAATTGTCGCGCCGTCTTGGAGGAGAACATCGCCCAGATGGATGTAGGGGATGCCAAAGGCGGCGTCTCTCACCGCCGGCATGTTCGCCTGTGAACCCATGGCGACGACGACGATCATCGTCTCACCGATAGCCCGCGAGACGGCCAGAATGTACGACGAGACGATCCCGGAAACCGAAGCCGGCACGACAATCGAGGTCGAGACCTCGTATTTCGTCGCCCCGAGGCCGTAGCCCGCGTTTCTGAGTCGGTCGGGAACGGCGCTCATCGCGTCTTCGCTGATCGAGGAGACCATCGGGATCGTCATGATGCCGATCATCAGCGAAGCCGACAGCGCATTGAAGGCACTGAGATTCGGAAACAGCGTTGCCTGGAGCGCGGGGGTCACGTAGACGAACGCGAAGTAGCCGTAGACGACAGTCGGGATCCCTGCGAGGATTTCGAGCATCGGTTTCAAAATGGATCGGACACGATCAGTGGCGTATTCGGAGAGATAGACCGCGGTGAGGGTTCCGATAGGCAGCGCGACGAACGCCGCGGCGATTGTCACGGTGAGCGTACCGATCACGAGCGGGATGATCCCGAAGGCCAACCCGCCGCCGGAGGGGTTCGGACTCCACTCCGTCCCGGTGAGAAAGTCCCAGACCGGCACCGACGAGAAAAATTCGAGGGTCGGTTCCAGAAGCGTCACGAAAATTGCAACCGTCGTGACGATTGTCACGGCGGCACAGAGCGCAAACACGCCGCTGGTCGTTTTCTCGATACGTTGTTCGATCCCCCGGTCCCGTGTCAGATCCGGCGAGTCGCTCTCACCGCTCACTTTCGCTCACCCCTCGTGGGCGACGTTTTTGTCGGCGCTGTCAGCGCGGCAGTGCGGTCACTCCGTTTCCTGTAATCGTACATTTGTCTCTCAGCTAGTGGTCGCCGCTTCGATGGCGTCTTCGAGTTTCTGTAGTTGCTGTTCTTTGGTCTGTTCAGTCGCTGGAACGTAGCCGACGTTGTCGGCGATGAGTTCTTCGTTTGTCGTCTCTTCGATAACGTGGCGAGCGAACTCTGCGATGTGTGGCTCGCTGAGCGAACTGATCGACGGGTAAGTGTACAACGAACGCGAGAGGGGCTGATACTCGCCCGCCGATGCGGTTTCGAGAGAGGGCTTGACACAGCCGTCGCCGTTGTCGACCGCGACCGCCTTCAACCCATCCGGGTTCTGATAATAGTACGCGAAGCCGAAGTAGCCGATTGCATACTCGTTGCCCGTAACTCCCTGTGCGACCTGGTTGTCCTGTTCGGTCGCAGTGTAATCGCTGGTGTGGCCCCGATCTTCGCCCTGAATGTTCGCGATGAAGTAGTCGTAGGTTCCGGACGTGTCGGCGGCGCCGTACCGCTCGATTTCCTCGTTGGGGAACTCGTCGCGAACTTCGTCCCAGGTGCTCACCGAGTCCGACTCCCAGATCTGGGCCAACTCCTCGACGGTGAGACAGTCGACGAAACTGTCCTCGTCGACGATCACGGTCAGTGCGTCGGTCGCGACCACGAGTTCGATATACTCGACGCCGTTTTCGGCACAAAGCTCCGCCTCTTCGGGCTGAATCGGGCGGCTCGCGTTGTTGAAATCGGTGTCGCCGGGACAGAAGTAATTCGAGAATCCGCCACCTGAGCCAGTCGAGCTAATGTCGACGCTGACGCCCGGATTCGCCCGCTGGTAGTTCTCGGCCATGGCGCTCAACAGCGGAAACACGGTGCTTGAACCCGCGATGTTGATCGAGCGTTGTTGGCCGTCGCCGGCAGTCGACGGCTGGGTACACCCCGCCAGCGACAGCGCGCCGGTACCGACCGCGCCAGCCAAAAACTCCCGCCGTGATGGTGTCGGGACCCAGTCGGTGTCGGTCTCCGTCATTACGTGTACCGACGCGAGCTCATCGTAAATACTGTACTATTAGGTATATAGCCGTCTGTGCAAATACGTTCCCAGTGGTCTTTGTCTATATATCTCTATTGAGGGCTATTTGGGGCTGCATCGAGCCCGTAACCGACAGAGAGCTCACGGCTTTCCAGCGTGGCTCACTTCTCGTTGATCTCCGGCAGGCCAAACTCGACGCCGGTGAGTTCCTCGGAGACTTCCCATAGTCGCTCAGCCGTCTCCTCGTCGTAGGAGCGCTCGCTGGACTCCTGTACCTCGGGTGCGCCCCGCATGTTCGCGAGACCGCCGGGGCCCACGTACTCCCGGCCGGTGACCCCTCCGTGAGTCGCCGCGTACAGCATCGGCAAGGCACCGGCCTCGGCCGACTGGGCCAGCACCGCGTTCGCGACTCTCATCATCGCCAGCCGGAGCCGCGAACCGGACTGTTCCGGGCCGCTCCGCTGGAGGTTCGTCGCCGCGTAGCCAGGATGACAGGCCGTACTGAGCACGTTCGCGCCGGCGCTATCGAGTCGTCGGTCGAGTTCGTACGCGAACAACAGGTTTGCGAGTTTACTCTGTGCGTAGGCATCCCACTTGTTGTATGAGTCCTCGCTCTGCAGATCCCCGAAGTCGACCTGGCCGCGTTCGTGAACGCCGCTACTGTGAGTCACAACCCGAGACCGACCGCTGGTCGTTTCGAGCACGTCGAGTAACTGCCCGGTCAGCGCGAAATGGCCGAGGTGATTGACACCGAACTGCATCTCGAACCCGTCTTCGGTTTCCTCCCGGGGGAGTGCCATCACACCCGCGTTATTACAGAGCACGTCCAGCGAGTCGTGTTCACTCGTAAACTCCTCGGCGAAGGAGTGGATCGAATCGAGACTCGCGAGATCCAATCCCCGGACGGACAACGAAGCGGCGGGGAACTGCTCGCGGATCGAATCGCGGGCGGATTCGCCGCGGTCGATGCTTCGGCAGGCCATGACGACGTGTGCGCCCTTCTCGGCGAGAGCCTTCGTCGCTTCGTAGCCGAGTCCGGAGTTCGCACCCGTGATCACCACAACCTTACCGGATTGATCCGGAATCGCCGACGTTGTCCAACTGTCGGACCGAAAAATCGACTTCACAGCTATACCTCTGGTTTGAAAGGCATAAAAACCGCCGATCTGTCCAAGAGTCTCTCTGTCTCTCCGGTCTCGAGAAGCGCTTGTCACCCCCCTGACCGATTGCTCGACGTTGTATTCGAGGGTGAAAGCGTCACCCTCGGACAGACACGGGAGACAGAACACTACGCTTTTTGCGCTCGGATGAAAATCCTCAGTAGATACATGGGCGAGAACCCAGATATTACGTGGCGCGAAAAGAAGCAGGCCCTCCTTCGCGTTGCGAAGTACCGCCCGAAATTCACCGCGGGAATCGTCATCCTCGGGGGGTTCGTCGCGATGCTCGAAGGGATCGGTCTGAGTTTTATCTACCCCATTATGGAGGTCGCTCAGGGCGGCGAAGTCGCGGCTCAGGATGCGATCATGGGGCTGTTTTTGGGCGCGTACGAACTGCTTGGCATTCCGTTCACGCTTGGCTTTCTCATGCTCGGAATCGGGGGCGTGATGACCGTCCGATTCACCTCGTCGTTTCTGGTCGCCTGGCTTCGGGCGATTTTGCAAAAGGAGTACGAGCGCGAGCTCCGGACGAAGACGTTCACGCGGGCGCTCGACGCGGAGATCGGCTATTTCGACGAACGCGGGTCGGACGATATCTTGAACGCGATCATCACCGAGACGCGGTACTCTGGGCGGGTGATCAAGGAGGCGGTCGTTTCGCTTGAAACGCTGGCTCTCACGCTCGTTTACCTGTCCATCATGTTCTATATTGCGCCGCTGATGACGGTGTTTGCGCTCGGCCTGTTGGGGGGGATTACCGTATTTATGCGGTACGTGATCGAGCCGGCGTACACGGCGGGGACGCGAGTCGCGGAGGCAAACGAACGGGTCCAGCAGTCCGTCCAGGCCGGAACACAAGGAATCCGCGACGTGAAGCTGTTTACCCTCGCGGGAGAGGTCCTCGATCGTTTCAGGGAGTCAATTCGGCGATACACGGATTCAGAGATCGATCTCAGTCGAAACAAGGCCGCACTTCAGAACTTCTACGATCTCGCCGCTGCGCTGTCGTTGTTCGTACTTATCTACGTTGGGTTTACATATTCGGGGCTCTCGCTGGGTGCCCTCGGTATTTTCCTGTTTGCGATGTTCCGTCTCTCGCCGCTGGTGAGTCGGCTGAACAGTCAGGTCTACAGCCTGGAGGGGAATCTCTCCCACCTCGTCCGGACCCAAGAGTTCGCCGACGAACTGGAGACACAGAGGGAAAACGACGGCACGCGGTCGATCGACGAAATAGAGCGCGTGGAGTTTGACGATGTTCACTTCTCGTACAACGGGGAAGAGACCGTGTTGCAGGGAATTTCCCTAACAATCGAGAAAGGGGAGTTTGTCGGCTTCGTCGGTCAATCCGGGGCTGGAAAATCGACAGTCGTGTCGCTGCTGGCCCGGATGTACAGGCCAGACCGTGGAGAGATCCGCGCGAACGGTGTGCCGATCGAAGAGTTCGATCTCGAACAGTGGCGCTCTCGGATCGCGTTCGTCCGGCAGAAACCGTTCATCTTCGACGATACGCTGGAACGAAACGTGACGATCGGGAACAGGGACGCGACGCGTCGAGAAGTGAAGCGAGTGTGCGAGATCGCGAAAGTCGACGAATTCCTCGATGATTTACCGAACGGTTACGAGTCTCAGTTAGGTGACA
>JBLGCM010000087.1:0-6241 GCA_047617345.1 Natronomonas sp.
AGAGCAGCGTTTCCCGCTTCCCAGACGGAATCGTGATCTGGACGAGTCGCACGTCTCCTACTCCGTTTCGACGGAAAAATAACCACCGCTCCGGGACCGGTCCGGTTCCGCCGCTAGATCAATCGATAGACGCCCTGGCTCTCGCTCGCTTCGCCGCCCCTGCGTAGCTTTTCGAGCGCGCGCTCGGTGTACGACGGCGAGACGCCGTGGGCGCTCGCGTACTCGACGATCTCCGCTTCTGTCGGTTCGTCCTGTTCGCTGATCGCCTCTCTGACGATCTCCTCGCGGCTTTTCGTCGTCGACTCGTCACTGCCGGCGTCGGCGACTTCTTCGGGATCGATCCCCGACCCCGAGAGGTAGGTCTCGTCGTCGATTCCGGCCTTTTCGATCTGATCGCCGAGCTCCGCAAACGTGCCCAACTCGGCGAAAGCGTCGTTCTGATCCTGCCGGGCGGCGAGCATCGACGAGCGGACCTCCCGGGCGTGATCCTCGTCGTCGGTCGTGACGAATTTGCGGCGCTTTTCGTGTCTGCGACTCGTTCCACAGCGGGGGCACTCGCTGCGCTCGGGTCGGCCCTCGACGATCCACAGCGCCTGACACTCGCCGCAGCCAACGACCGCGTACATATCTTCCAGTTCGCCCCGACCGCAATCAATATTCGGGGTCGGTTCGGACCGCCTACTCTCACCTACTCGCCGATCCACGACTGGAAACACTGTGGTGGCTCTTATCACCTGGGGAGCCGTACGCCGGGTCATGCCGGAACTGATCGGATACGAAATCGGGAATCTCGTCCCCTACGTCGCCGTAAACGTCGTCATCTGGCTCGGTATGTTCGTCCTCATTTCGGCGCTTTTCGGCGACAGCCTGCTCGACGCGGTCATCCCCGGACTTTTCGGCGGCTTCTTTTTCGGGGTGTTCAGTTGGTATCTGAAAAGGGCGGCCGATACCTGATGAGTGAGTTTTGCGGGCGCGGCAACCGGCAGTCTCATACGGGTTCGCTGTCTATCACCCGTCCAGATGGTCACTGCGACGCTTCTCGCGACGCTTCTGGTCGCTGGCCTCGCTAGCCTCTTTATGGCGTGGGCAATCGGTGCCGGCTCCTCCGGGTCGACACCGTTCGCTCCCGCCGTTGGTGCCAACGCGATTTCGATCATGCGAGCCGGTTTTCTCGTCGGTATTCTCGGCTTTCTCGGCGCGGTTCTGCAGGGTGCAAACGTCACGTCGGCGGTCGGCGAGGAGCTCGTACTCGGGACGCAGCTCTCGGCGACGGCGGCAATCGTTGCGCTGATGATCGCCGCCGTGCTCGTCGCTATCGGCATCTTCACCGGCTATCCGATTGCGACCGCGTTCACCGTCACCGGCGCAGTCGTCGGGGTCGGCCTCGCGATGGGCGGCGACCCGGCCTGGGCGAAATACCGGGAAATCGCCGCGCTGTGGGTGCTGACCCCCTTCGTCGGCGGCGGCCTCGCGTACGCAATCGCCCGCCTACTCCGGGCCGACGACATCCCGACGCGGCTCACTGTCCCGCTGCTGGGCGGCGTAATCGGACTGATCCTCGCGAACGTCCAGTTCGTCTTCTTCGCACCCGGCGAACAGCAGGGCTCGCTCGCTCAGGCCTCCGTCCGCGCGCTGGGCGGCGGAACCGTGACATACGTCGGCGTTTCACTCGCCCTCGCCGCGCTCGTCGCCCTCGCCCTCTGGCGACAGACCGTCGTTGCCCCGGAGAGGACACAGCGACGGTTCCTGCTCGCACTCGGCGGACTCGTCGCCTTTTCGGCCGGCGGTAGCCAGGTCGGCCTCGCGCTCGGGCCGCTCATTCCGCTGCTCGGGGACTTTCAGGTCCCGATTGTGCTCGTGCTCGTTTTCGGTGGCATCGGGCTGTTGATCGGCTCTTGGACCGGCGCGCCGCGGATGATCAAGGCGATCTCACAGGATTACTCCGCGCTCGGGCCGAACCGCTCGATTGCGGCGCTGATCCCCTCCTTTGCCATCGCCCAGACCGCGGTCTTTTTCGGCATCCCCGTCTCGTTCAACGAGATTATCGTCTCGGCGATTCTCGGCAGCGGTTACGCCGCAAGCGGCGAGGACGGCGGCGAGATCAGCGGCGGGAAAATGCTCTACACCGTTCTGGCGTGGGTCGGATCGCTCGTCGGCGCGTTCGTCCTCAGTTTCAGCATCTTCACCGTCATCGACGCGCTATTCTGAGAACTACTCCGCCTCGCTGGCTTCCTGCTTTTCCTCGTGCTGATACGTTTCGAGCCCGGCGATCCGCGCTCTCATGATCCGGGTGTTCTCGACCTGTTCGACGCGAATGCTCAGCCCATCGTATTCGATCTGCTCGCCCTGTTCGACGAGTCGACCGGCGCGGTTGAAGATGAAGCCGGCGATGGTCTCGAACTCCTCGCCCTCCGGCAGTTCGATCTCGAGCGCCTCGTTGACATCGTCGATGTTGACCTCGCCTTTGACGACGGCGGCGTCGTCGCTCTCGAACTCGATGGGTTCGGCCTCGCCGCCTTCGAGGATCTCGCCGACGATCTCCTCGACCAGATCCTCCATCGTCACCAGCCCCTCCGTCGTCCCGAACTCGTCGATGACGATGACCATGTTCAGCCGCTTTTCGCGCATCTCGGTCAGCAGCTCGTCGACGTTTTTCGACTCGGGGACGTGTAACGTGGGGTTGATCAGATCCTCCAGATCGACCTCTCGATCCGTGCTGTAGCGCCGGTCCCGGACCATGTCGGTCACCTCGACGACCCCGATGACGTTGTCGAGCTCGCCGTCGTAGACTGGCAGGCGGTCGTGGCCGCTCTGAACGCAGGTCTCGATGGCCTCGTCGATGGACGTCTCCTTCGAGACGGCGGTCATGTCCAGTCGCGGAGTCATGACCTCCTTGGCGATAGTTCGGTTGAATCGAAGGGTTCGCTGGATCATCTCCCGCTCGTCCGTCTCGATCACCCCTTCGCGCTCGCCGGTCTCGATGATCTCTCTGATCTCCTGGCGGGTGATGTAGGTCTCTTCGATGGCCGCCCGTCCGCCGGTGACCTTGTTGACGATCCGAGTGAGATGATCGAACAGCCAGACCAGTGGCATCAGGACGACCTCGGTGACGCGAAGCGGGCGAGCGATCCGCAGCGACCAGGACTCTGTGTGATCGACGGCGTAGGATTTCGGAGCGCTCTCGCCGAACAGCAGCACGAGCGCCGTGATCCCAAGGGTCGCGACTCCGACCGCGACGCCCTGATTGCCGATGTAAAAGGCCAGCAGTCCGGTCGCAATCGAGGACATCGCGACGTTGACGAGGTTGTTTCCGACGAGGATCGTCACGAGCAGGCGGTGCGGGTCGGACTTGAGATGTTTCAGCGCCTGCGAGCCCGGCGCGCCCTCCTCGACCATCGTGTCGACCCGGTGATCCGGGAGCGAAAACAGCGCGATCTCCGAGGACGAAAAGAACGCTGACAGGCCGAGCAGGACGATAATTGCGACCGCACCTATGGCGGCAAACGCCGCTCCCGAAATCGAGACCCCGACGACCTCGATGGTGAGGAGCGCATCCCGGAGTGTTTCGCCAACGAGAGCATGCATCACGCGTGAGTTTCTTCCCCACTCGGATTAAGCGTTTTGTACGTCACAGCCCTCGCGCTGTCGGGCCAAACCCTTACACGTCTCTCGCCCGTATCCTCGCCCATGACAGAGCCACCGATCACGCTGTACCGACTGCAGGCGTGTCCGTTCTGCGAGCGAGTCGTTCACAAACTCAACGAGTACGGACTGGAGTACGACTCCCGATTCGTCGAACCGATGCACTCCGAGCGCGACGTCGTCAAACGGGAAAGCGGCGTCCGGACCGTCCCGGTCATCGTCGACGAGAACACCGGCCTGACTACGGCCGAGAGCGCGAACATCGTCGAGTATCTCGACGCCGTCTACGGCGACCAGACCGCACAGTCGGGCACACCGGCCGAATCCGCCGAGGGGGCCTAATATGGAACTGGAATTCGATGTCGTCGACCTCCCGGAGCCGGAGCATCCGACCGAGGGCGAACTCGCTCCCGACTTCGAGCGACCGCTCGTCAACGACGAGTACTGGGCGGATACCTCCCTGTCGGAACTGGCTGCGGACGATCCGGTCGCCCTCGTGTTCCACCCGATGGACGGCGCGTTTCCGGCGACCTACATCTGGAACGAGATCCGCGACCGCGGCATCGCCGACCACGACGTGAACGTCGTCGGCGTCTCGATTTCGACGCCTTACGAACACAAGACGCTACTCGAAGAGCGCGGCATCGAGAGCACCGGGATTCGGCTGTTCTCCGACCCCAAAAACGAGGTCGCCGAGCAGTACGGTATCGTCAACGATCTCGACGGCATGACCGGCGTCTCGGAGCCACGAGCAGCGACCTTCGTCATCGACGAGGACCGGACAGTCCAGTACGCCTGGGCGGCCGAGGAACACCCCGACTTCCCCGAGTACGACGACCTCGAAGCCGCGGTCGAAGAAATCGCCGAGTGACCATGCCCGAGTTCGATTTCGACCGCGCTGTGACAGCGATCAGCGACAGCGAACTCGTCGTCTACCCGACCGAGACGGTCTATGGACTCGGCGCGGACGCCCTCGACTCCGAGGCGGTCGAACGCGTCTTCGAGGCGAAAGGCCGAGACCGCTCGAAACCCATCTCGATGGCCGTTTCAGATCTCGAAACCGCCGCCGAGTACACGAACCCCACCGACAGCGAACGAGCGTTCATGCGGGAGTTCCTCCCGGGACCGGTGACGGTCGTCCTCGAACGCACCTCGGCGGTGCCGGATATCCTCACGGCCGGCCGCGACCGCGTCGGGATCCGAATCCCGGACCACGACGGCGCGCTCGAACTGCTCGACCATACCGGCCCGATCACGGCGACCAGCGCGAACGTCAGCGGCACCGGAAGCGTCAGAACGCTCGGCAATCTGAGCGATCGAATTCGCGAGCGGGCGGCGGTCGTCATCGATGGCGGCACGGCTCCGGGCGGTGGATCGACCGTCGTCAACGCCGACTCCGGCGAGATCCACCGCCGCGGCGGGCGGGCCGACGCCGTCGAGGAGTGGCTCTCCTAATTTCCCAGTAGACTCCGCAACGACCGCGTCTTCACGCCACACTCGCTGCGATACTCGCACGGATCACATTTCGCATCGGTGTTGACCCGTGCCGGGGGGCCGTCGACTGAATCGGCGATCCGCACGGCCTCCCGATAGGCCGCCGTCCGCCGGGCGTCGATGTCGACCTGCCGGATTATCCCGTAGGCCGGATACTCGGCGTACACCGATTCGATGGCGGTTTCTTCCTCCCAGGAGAGCGCCTTCGCACCGGCGACGAGTCGAGCACTCTGCGGCCGCCAGATCCCGTTTTCGGGCGGTTGCCCGGCGAACACCAGCGACAGCGAGGGCGGATCGGTCAGCAGCTTGTGAACGATTCCGCGACACTCCCGGCCGCTGAGAAACGCCTCGCGTTCCGCGGGATCGATCAGTTCTTCCCACCGGTCTAACTGCGCCCGGGCACAGCCAAGCCCGGAGCGAAACTGCGTCGGTGTCACTTCGAGTGGCGCGTTCTGTACTGCCCGGTCATCGGCCAGCAACGAGTCGTATTCGTAGGCGATCTGGCGGCGTTCGCCGACGATTTCCGGGATCTCTTCTTCGTCCGGATTCTGCTGACGGTAGTAGAGTTTCCGCGGGCAGTAAGCCGCGGCCTCGATATCACGAAACGCGTGCATGGGGGCGCTGGTCGCGCTTCCGAATATAAATCCTCGGTTCGGCGTCACGCTCTCCGACTTCAGAATGGGTTGAAATGCGCTCGATTTTACCATCATATCATAGTTTATTGCTATCTATTCTTTCGATATGTTTGCTGAAGAGAACGACAATCGCTCCCAACTGAGATAGCGGACTGAGTTACAGGACCATCCCCAAAATCGTGATACTCTCAATAAATATCCGTTCAAAAGAGAGATACACGGTACTATCTGTGTAATTTTATCGATTATCACATATATCTTCCGGGGTAAGGCGTCTATTTTTCAGAATCTACGGTTTTGGCGACGGTCTCTCGCTACACTCCGCGAGAAGCACGATATCGTACTGCTATCTTCTTTATCGACGCTCTCACTCGCTGCACGACATACGCTCTCGGTACGGCCCCGATCTCCGGGTAGATCGCGATAGAAATCCACTTTCATATATGAATACTTAGGTTATATCGATACTA
>JBLGCM010000088.1:0-6235 GCA_047617345.1 Natronomonas sp.
GGGATCTGATATCGCTCGGAACGGACCTTCTCCCGCGGTACGTCACGCCTCGATTCCTGCTTCGACTGGTCATCAGAGACGCTTACGGTGACGAATCGAAGGTCACGCCCGAGTTGGTTCGGCGGTACCACGACCTGTTGCTCCGCCCGGGTAACCGCCGGTCTGTGCTGGAGATCGCGCGCAACTACGCGGCGGATCACCCCGGCGGCGAAGTCGACGACCCGTACGAGTCGCGACTGCCGTCGCTACCGTCGACGTACGACCCGTCGCCAAATATCATGGACGACTACGATATCGAGGCTGTCTCGGCCCCGACGCTGTTTCAGTGGGGCAGCGAAGACGAGTGGCTCCCGATGTCGTTCGGTCGGGAACTCGCCGAGAAGACGCCAAACGCCGTCTTCCAGAGCTACGAGGGCGTCGGACACATCCCGATGGAAGAGACACCGACACAGACCGCACAGGACGCGGCCGCATTTCTCCGGGCGGCCGATCCGGCCTGATCAGTGCTCTACTCCCGAATCGATTCGGTCCCTCCCGCCGAGCGGCGTGTTCCGAACCGAAGCATTCAATCCGGCATGCCAGTAACTGCCACCTAGAGCAATCGATGACACGAGAACTGACCCGACGAGACCTGCTGGGAATCGCCGGTGCTGCTGGCTCCGTCGCGCTGGCCGGCTGTGGCGGCGTGCTCGGTGACAAACGCGGCGTGCCGGGAACGGACGGAACGGCGACCGACAGAGACGACGATAGCGGCAGCGACATTCCCGAAGGGGTTCCGGAAGCAGTCCACACGTGGCTGACCGAGGCCGGAAACGGCGCGAATATCTATTCGGACGAACCGGCAGCCGAGGATATGACCGGCGAAGACAGCGTCACGATCGCCAACGGCGCTGGGCAGGGATTCGCGTTCGATCCGCCCGTCGTAGTGGTCAGTACCGGCACGGAGGTCACCTGGGAGTGGACCGGTGCGGGCGGCGCACACAACGTATCGACGGACTACAGCATCGGCTCGTTCGAGTCCGATTTCGATTTCCGTAGCGGCGCGCCACAACAGGGAAGCGATGTCACCTATTCCCACACCTTCGAGGAGGCCGGTAACGGAACCTACGTCTGCGAACCGCACGCTTCGGCCGGCATGATGGGCGCAATTATTGTTCAGGAGTAACGATCGGTCTTCGAGGTGGTTTCCTACTCGCGCTCGTCGAAGAGATGCTCGGCCAAAATCGGGACGAACGTCCCGATATCAGTCACCATCCCGACGGCCTGCGCGCTGCCCCTGTCGACCAGTTGCGTAACGGTCGCGGGATTGATGTCCACACAGACGGTCCGGGTCGTCGATGGGAGGCAGTTCCCCACCGCGACGGAGTGAAGCAGCGTCGCGAGCATCATGACGAAATCAGCCTCGTGAGCCTGCTCGCGGATCGCGTTCTGCGCCTCGATCGAATCGGTGATCGTCTCCGGGAGCGGGCCGTCGTCGCGGATCGACCCGGCGATTACGTAGGACACGTCGTTCTGGACACACTCGTACATCACGCCTGAGTCGACGAGCCCGTCCTCGATTGCCTCCTCGATTCCCCCCGCTCGGATGATTTCGCTGATCGTGTAGATGTGGTGTTTGTGGCCTTTCCGCGGGTGGTCGAGTTCCTCGGTGTCCATCCCCAGCGAGGTGCCGTACAGGTCCCGTTCGAGGTCGTGGACGGCGAAGCCGTTTCCAATCGAGAGCATATCGATGTAGCCCTCGCGAACGAGTGCGGCCAGGTCCTCTCGCGCTCCCGAGTGGATCAGCGCCGGCCCGCAGACCGCCAGGACGTTCCCGTCCTCGCGTTTGGTCTCCTCGATTGCCCCTGCGATCTTCCGGATCGTCGACTCCGAGGGGCGCTCCGAGGAGACGCCGCCCTGCATGAAGCCGAATGCTCCCTCGGAGTCCCGCGGCCGATCCGGGGGGTTGACGCGGATGCCCGCGTTGCCGGTGACGATCAGATCACCCTCTTCGACGGCGTTGAGCACTTTCGTGTACGCGCGTGGGTCGTCCCCATTTTCGACCACCACGGCACAGTCCATCTCGACGTCTTCGACGGGGATCCACTCGCCGTCGTAGCGGATGTCCGTCGGGTGGTTGGTCGTCGAGTAGAACCCCTTGGGGACGACCTGATCTTTCGGTGCGGGCTCTAGCGTCGCGTCGGCCGGATCGGCCGGGTTCGCGCCGTTCTGGTGGAGTTCGTGGATAATCGACTGGAGTGTCTCTTCGTCATCGGCCTCGACGAGCAGGCGGGCGGAGGACTTCTCGGTCTTGCTTCGACCGATGGTGAACTCCTCGACCTCGAAGGAACCGCCCATCTCCATGATGATCCGGAACGACGTCTCCATCATCCCGGAATCGATGATGTGCCCATCGAGTTCGACAGTCCGCGAAACAGTCATGCTCGAAGGCTAGCGGCAGGTCACTAAGACGGTTTTGGCTTCGAAAGCGAGGCTCAGTCTGCTATCCCGACGAACCTGTCCCGGTGGCGGTTCCGATTCACCGTGTTGCGACAAAGCAGGGATCAACTGCCGAGTTCGACCTGCTCGCCCGAGTCAGAGCATTTATATCGGCTCAGACGACTTCTGTCGGGTGACGACGATTCTCCGAACTCGAAAAGTACTTATCCGCGATGTAATTATATGTAATTAGATCATGGCAGACCAAGCGAGCTTTCCAGAGGATCTGGATGTCGATTACGACGATGGCGACGGAGAGGATCCGGCCGATTATCCGACAATCGAGGACAAAGTCGAGAAAGCAATCGAGGTAACGAAAGAGGGCCTCGAACAGTACGAGAATCCGGTCGTGATGTGGACGGGCGGGAAAGACTCGACGCTGACGCTGTATTTCATCAAGGAGGTCGCCGACCGTTTCGACCTCGAAGTCCCGCCGGTCGTCTTCATCGACCACTACCAGCACTTCGACGAACTCATCGAGTTCACCAAGCACTGGGCCGACGAGTGGGATCTGGAACTCATCTGGGCCCGCAACGAGGACGTCGGGAACTACGTCGAGGAGAACGACCTCGAACCGGGCGACGACATCCCCGTCGACGCCCTCTCCGAACACAACCAGCACCACATCCGCGACCTGCTGGAATACGAGGAGGACACCTTCCCGTTCCTGCTCGACACCTACGTCGGTAACCACCTGCTGAAGACGGTCGCGCTCAACGACACGCTCGAAGAGTACGACGTCGACGCCGTCCTCTCCGGCGTCCGCTGGGACGAGCAGGAAGCCCGCGCCGACGAGACCTTTTTCTCCCCGCGCCACGACCCGGACATCTACCCACCGCACGACCGCGTTCAGCCGATCCTCCAGTTCGCCGAAGCCGACGTCTGGGACACCTTCTGGAACTTCGTCGTCCCGGACACCGTCGAAGGCTACCCGGACGACGGCTACGTCCCGCAGGGGCAGGACGACCTGCCCGAGGGCGTCGAGAAAGATGACGTCCCGGTCTCGCCGAAGTACTTCGCCGGGTTCCGCTCGCTGGGCAGTGAGGTCTCGACGGACAAGTCCGCCGAGGAACCCGCCTGGCTGCAGGACATGGAGAACACGACCGAGCGCGCGGGCCGCGCCCAGGACAAAGAGGATCTGATGGAGCGACTGCGCGACCTCGGCTACATGTGATCTGCCGATAGAAGGCGATTTTTGCGGCTTTTCGGTCTATTCGACCTGTCGACCGAGTCGCGACTACTCCACGTAGACGCGGGTGACGTGACCCCCGCAGCCACACTGGTCGATATACTCCCACTCGATGGGCTGGTCGTCGTATGCCGCGAGGTCGTCGTAGAGGAACTGTTCGGGATGGCCTAACTCCCCGTGGGTGACGAGGTTGACGTGGTTTCCGGGGACGGTGTGTTCGATTGCGTCGATGCCGTCGCCGACCGCCCGATCGGGGTCGCCGGCGTACTCCGGCGTTTCGAGGTTGACCGACCAGGAATTGTCGTGCATTTCGTCGGTGACCGGTTCGGCGTCGTGATCGTGGTCGTGATCGTCTGTGGCTCCCATAGCTGTGTATCGGCGCTCCAGACACTTGATTTGCGGTCCGGTTCTCGGTCCGCGGGAATTCGGTGATCGGTGCTAGCGTGGGACGATGTTTGCAGACGCCACATCTGAGGATGGCGGCGACGACGCACGTCTCGTGTGGCGAAGGTGTTCGGGCGGACACTGCCTGGCCAGCTAAGTTGCCCCCATGGCCGAGTCCCTCACCGAAACCGGCGTTGTGGTCACCGTCCACCCACAGCAGTGAGTCGAAGCCGCGGCACGAGCGCACGAATCGGGACGCAGACAAGCTGACCGATACCGACGAGCGCGGCCCGGTCACGTTCGTCGCGCAGCGCCGAGACGCGACCGATCAGGACGGGGCGCTCTGTCCGGACAAATCCTCCGAGGCCGACCAACTGATCGACCACGACCGCGCGCCCAAGTGGGCGACCGACTGAGACGGCCAGTACTTCGTGAGGACCGCAGAACCCGAATCGGCGGAGTGACCCGCTTTTGTCGCGTGGTTAGCTATTTCGGACGGCGTCGAGGACTTCCTCGTAATCCGGCTCGTTGGTCGGATCGTCGGCCACCCAGTCGTAGACGATTGTACCGTCGCCGTCGATGACGAACACCGCTCGGTTGGCGATGCCGTGCAGTCCCAAATCTGCGATGTCCATCTCCAGCCCGTAGGCGCGGATCGCCTCGCCGGACATATCGCTGACGAGATCGAACTCGATGCCGTGTTCCTCTCGGAAGGCACCCTGGGAGAACGGCGAATCCGCGCTGAGTCCGATGATCGTCGCGCCCGCGTCCTCGAAGTCGTCGAGATGATCCTGGAAGGCGATCATCTCGTTGGTACACGGCGGCGTGAACGCTCCGGGGAAGGTGGCGAGGACGATCGGGCCGTTCCCGATATAGTCCGCGAGGTCGAACGGTTCGTGATCGCTCGTTCCGACTGTGGCTGTGAACGTCGGCGCGTCGTCGCCTGTCTGTGGTGGTGACATCGTCTGCAACAACGGCTGGCTGTCGGATAAAAGTGGACCCGAACGAGTGTGGTACTGGTCGCTGGGCCAGAGTGTGATAAAACAGTCGGTATACTTGTACTGGGCCTCCGGAGACCGGTTAGTACAGGTGGGTGATGTACCGCCGAAAACTACGAACTATCTATTAATTGGTAAGACACCCGTGCAAGATATAGAGTTTGAATGCAGCGCTACGCCTCGTTTTGTTTCACCTTGTTCGGGCTGGATAGTTCTACTCACTAAATTTGCAGGTCGATTGTCTATTATTACCTTCACCCAATTGCAAAATTATTTCCTACTGGTCAGATTTGGTAGGAACGTGTATTGGCGACAAACTCTCTTGAGTATCCTTCTTTCCGGTGCTGTCAGCGTTTCAATTTATTCCAATAACGAAAATCTATTGGCTGCCGCTGGCGGTGGGATTGCTACCTACGTCGCCCTTAGGGTAGTGATTGCAACGTTCTTCAGGACTCGATACTGGCTCTCTCGGGGCGGGCATCAGAACAATTCTCGGAGTTGTCCGAACTGTGGACAGTATATCAGGCGCCAATCTGGGGATTGGATCCTTCACTGTAAACAATGTGGATGGACATCCGGCTACCCAATTCTCAGGTGGTTCTACCGCAGTATCCCAGTTGTGCAGTTCCGCCGCAGTCTCGGAAGTAGACAGCTTCTATTGCTGGTTTTTGGATTGGTTCTGGTCGTGACTGCTCCGACAATAGGTGTCCTGAGCTTTGGAGGAATTACTGATTCTGGAGATGGTCTTGATATCGGAAATGAACTCAATGGACCGACTGACACTGATGGGGATGGACTGAACGACAAAGTCGAAACTGCGGGTGAGATTGACGGATATCCGTTACCACAGGCCGACAGAGAACACAAAGACCTCTATTTCCGTGTCTACGTCGGAAATGGAATTGAGCCGTTGACAAACCAAGAAAAGACAAACCTACAAGAAATCTGGGCAGAGATGCCAGTGTCGAACTCAGGCGGAACAGAGGGGATAGACCTGCATATCACTCAGATACAACTCTCTGAATCGATCACAGCTAATCTCGATAATGAGTCATTACGTGATCAGGAGGTAGAAATCTATCAGCAACGGGTTCCGGAGGCCGCACAGTGTTCTGTGTACTCTGTGGTACTGATCAATGTCGCTGGTAACCCAGACATTAGTGGCCGAGGTGCTTCTCCAGGATAC